>CAYSWG010000019.1:0-18525 GCA_964434465.1 uncultured Geobacteraceae bacterium | reverse complement strand
GTCCTCCTGTCGAATTTTCGACAGAATACCACAAAAACTATATTAAGTGAACAGTATTGTGGCTAAGGGAATTTAAACTGTCCAATCAATAAGAATAAGGGTTGGGATGCGTAAAAACTCTCGGGTGTTGTTGGTGACCAAAGGGATTCCTAACGATAGAGCGTGTGCGGCAATAAGCATGTCCATGGAACCGATGGGCGTGCCGGCTTTTTCTAGTGATGCTCGAATGTCACCATAGGCTTGCGCCGCAGATTCATCATAAGAGACAACCTCCAAAGGAATGATGAACTCGTTGAGTGCTTTGGCGTTTTTCTCTCTATGGGCGCTCTTTGCAACGCCATAGCGTAATTCTGCGAGAGTAATGGAGGAGATGCCAATGTCGCCAATCTGGTACTCCAGGAAACGTTGCAGTACGCTAGCCGGTTTTTGTTTGATGATGTAAATGCAGATATTGGTGTCGAGCAGCAGCTTCATTAGAAACTCTCCCGTTTGTCCAGTTCAGGTTGGATGCGCTCGGACATGAAGTCGCGGGAAAATTTTTTAAGGCTGTCGAACAGAGAATCCCACGAATCGCTCCGTGGAATCAATTGAACGACGTTGCCGCTTTTCTTGATAAATACCTCGCTGTCGTTGAAACGAAATTCCTTGGGGAGCCTGACTGCCTGGCTTTGTCCATTTTGAAATATTTTTGCAGTTTTCATGACAGACCTCCATCTAGATATATATCTGAAGTATATATTGTATTTTTTGTAAATGGCAAGTTAAAATTCAATAGCCCTAAGCCAAATGGAAATCCAACAAGGCTGAAGACCCGCCGAAAAAGGATTGGCGGGTCAAAGCCAAGGCGTACCCCCTTGCCTGTGCCTGGGTCACTGATATACTCTCTCCTGGTTAATGAGAATGCCAGGTTAACAAGCGCGGCATATCCTGAGCTGAGTACACGAGCTGTTCCCAGTGCAAAACGGTTGGGGGGGAGTATGTCAAGGTCAGGATCTGCTTCGATTCGTTTGGTTACAGTCGCACTGGTTGTGCTGGCAGTGCTGATGACGCTGTGCAGTTGTGCGTCTCTTCCCCCGGTCTATGCCGACAAGGAGCTTCTCAGTTTTCTAGGTCCGGAGACTTCAAAGGAGAACGTACTCCTGAAGCTGGGCGAACCTTCTGGAAGTTTCGAGCAGGGACGGGTTTTGACCTACCGACTTGGCGCTGATGAAGAGCGTGGCTATTTCCTTCTGGACCGGCAGGTGCATTGGGCCAATACCAAGTACAGCCTTGTGCTAGTCTTTAACGAAAAAGGGTTGCTGAAACAACATACCCTGGTACCGATCCGCTAGGTGGTCGACCATGCTCAAGCCCATTGCCTTAGCTTTCGCAGCATTTTTTTGCGCATGTACCCTGACCGGGTGTCTGATAATTCCCACCGATTACTATACCGCCACCTCCCGCCAGAATATTACCATGGAACCACCTGCACACATTCTGCCCGGAACCACGACTCGGGAGGAGGTTTTGCTGTCATTGGGTGAACCAGACAATACCTCTCCCGATGAATCGGAGATGTGGTACATGGCGGAAAAAGTGAAAGCCTGGCTGATCATGGGGTATGGTGGC
Organism: uncultured Geobacteraceae bacterium; assembly: GCA_964434465.1. GTDB lineage: Bacteria > Desulfobacterota > Desulfuromonadia > Geobacterales > Geobacteraceae > RPRC01. The sequence continues at coordinate 16,917 of CAYSWG010000019.1, read as the reverse complement.
TCTGATATTATCCGGTATTACGTCCTCATCATCCGCTTCACCAGTAGTGGAATTGTCCAGTCGCAGCAACTTGTGCCGGTTGATTCAATGCCGCCCCATCAGCTTGAACCCCATTTTTCACGGCCGGATTCCTAGTCCCCGGGGCCTGTATTACCTTGGGGACCATGGCCCGAGAGGGCGCTTCCGTCAAACGGTTGGTGCAGATCTGCCGTGAGATATGTGTTTGGCAGGATTACCTCCGTTTCTTTCAGGTGCTCATGCACGCAGGCGAGGACCACCCCGCAAAGCGAGGACCTGCCGCAGGTTCCCGGCGCATATTTCCCGGAATGGTTGCGAGATCCGTTCGTCCCGGGAAACTCTCTCCCAGAAGCTGCACGCGGCAGCAAGCGCACTGTCCCAGGCGCATGCGGCTCCCGGGGCAGTTGCGGGTGGCTTGAATGGCCCGTCGGGAACATGGCCATCCCTGGGTCGATAGTGCATGGGCAGAACGTCATAGGCAGGCGCCAGATCAAAGCGCCGCCGGCCGTCTATCATGATCAGAGAAACATTTCCCATGTGCTGATCGGTGTTGGCTATCAAGTCACCGAAGACGGACAGCCACCGCAGAGAAGCTGCATCCTCTGTCGAAAGCCGCCTGTCATTGTGCATTTGATCAGCAGCATCGATCCAGCTGTCACATCCGAAGAACTCAAGGGCTACAGCTCTGAGGGAAATGATCGGAAGGCGCCCGAACAGTGCGGTCCTGTCGAAGCGTCGGGCCTCCAGGAATACGCGATCACCGCCCTCTATAATCCGGGTCTGCGTGGTACGAATGCCGTTTTCGCCGGCGATGGTCAGTGCATGGTGCTCGCACATGAGCAAGTCCGCCCAGCGGCGACCTTCGACGGTATCAACGGGTGGCGAAAACTTGACGAGCACGTGCTCGATGCCGTCGTTGCGCTGCACAAGGGTCGTGAACTTCGGCTGCTCACCGCCGGCCGAGGACCCGGCGGGGGCGCCGTCCATGGCTGCTTGCGCCAGCATGGCGTATGACGGGGCTTCCTCTCCTTCCTGAACGGGTGCTATGGTCTGTCGTGTCATGCGAAAATAACGCTCCAGGGATTCCTGCCCGACCATGAGGTTTCCCATGCAGTCTTCGCCGCGGCGGGCAAGGGCGACCAGGACATGATCTTCGTTCCAGTCGAGGATGCGCGGGGGCAGATTCAGTTCTTCGTGCAGCAACCGGACGAACGCACGGCCCACGAAGCCATCGGGGCGCAGGTCGGCGATGAACCAGGGGAGGCTTGGGTACTCTTCTGGTGCGGCGTTGGCTGGCAGCCATAGGAAGCGGTCTTGTGCGACCGCACAGAGATCGCCTATCTGATCCACATCGCCGCGATCATCGACGTTGTACACCGGAAACCGTCCGCCGAGGCCTCGGATATCACGGAGACGGGTATAGCGGGTCGCACGAGCGCTTCCTGCAACCAGGATCCGGTTTTTGCAGCGGGAAATAACACGGGAGATGGTGGACTGGCTCCAGGAGAAGCGGCGTTGGATGTCTGCAGCTGCATAAATGCCGGTAGCGAGAAACGCCAGTAACTGTGCCTCTTGTTCGGCGAGATGGGATGACATGGCGAAACCTCAGGTGGTGTAAATACTGAATAGATAGTGCGTGGATAAAATAGCAATTTTTGCCATTAAATTCAAATAAAATCCTAAAAATTGCAAATAGTGCTGAATAGATTCAGACAAATAGTCAGCGTCTCGGTCGGATGTAACGGAAGCACTCTCACCATCACTGTCAAAGAAAAAGAGGGTAAAAATTGTGCTGTAAGGACAGCAGCACAAGGAACGCCGTTTTGGGAGTAGTCAAGCGGCGAGGCAGTCCGCTGAGGCCCTGGTCCTTTAGGCCCTCAGGCTGACCCATAAGGAGATTCCCCGCAATGGACATTCCACGGATTTTCACCATCACCGAAAGCGCTCACCGCATCCATAACCCGTTAACCCCCGAAAAGCTTGCCACCCTCGGCGCGGCGCTGCGCCTGGAAACGGGAACCCGCGTGCTGGATCTGGGCAGCGGTTCGGGGGAGATGCTGTGCACGTGGGCGCGCGATCACGGCATCATTGGCACGGGCATCGATTTGAGCCAGTTGTTCACCGGGCAAGCGAAACTACGTGCTGAAGAACTGGGCGTTGCCGAGCGGGTCACGTTCATCCATGGTGATGCGGCGGGCTATGTCTCTGCCGAGAAGGTGGATGTGGCGGCCTGTATTGGTGCCACCTGGATCGGCGGGGGAGTCGCCGGTACTATCCAGTTGCTGGCCCGGAGTCTGCGCACCGGGGGAATCATCCTTGTCGGCGAGCCCTACTGGCGGCTGCTACCGCCCACGGAAAACGTTGCCAGGGGGTGTCTTGCCGGTTCAATCGCCGACTTTCTCCTGCTCCCGGAACTGCTTGCCTCCTTCGGCCAGCTTGGCTGTGATGTGGTTGAGATGGTTCTGGCAGACCAGGACAGTTGGGATCGCTACGAAGGCGGCCAGATGGCTCACCATGCGCCGCTGGCTTGCGGCCAATCCCGAGGACGAGCTGGTAAGAGAAGTTCGCTCCCTTCTCACGTCGGAACCCGGGCGCTACGCCGCGTACACCCGTGAATACCTGGGCTGGGGTGTGTTCGCGCTGATGGCTCGGTGATGGGGTGGTGCATCAGGCCCGTGCGTTGACAAGATAATTCCAAAAAACAGGGGCACTCATAAGGTATTGCCTGATGATCCCGGTTCAATGCGGCACTACGGGGGGAGACCTGAGTATTCCACACCATCCTGAATGTGCTGGTACTTACAGAAATACTGCAGAGCGAAAGGCGGGCTGCTTCCTATGGCTGCGGATGAAATCATCAAAAGGCTGCTGGCGCTGGGCGATCCGCAGTACGCGCTCATCCTGCAACGATTCTTCAAGACCGGCCCGGGGGAGTACGGCGAGGGTGACAGGTTCATCGGCCTGCGCGTGCCGGCGCTGCGCAAGCTGTCACGGGAATTCTCCATGCTCTCCGTGCCTGAAGCGGTCCGCCTGCTCCACTCACCCCTGCACGAAGCACGATTCCTGGCGCTGCTCATCTTCGTGCGAAACTATGCTGCGGGCGACGCCGCTCTCCGGGAGAGGATATATGCCGAGTATCTGCAGAACACCCGGTGGATCAACAACTGGGATCTGGTTGACGTTTCGGCCGAACATATCGTCGGTGCGCATGTGCTCAACAGCGGCAGGGAGCGGCTCCATGTCCTTGCAGAATCCCCGTTGCTCTGGGAACGAAGGATTGCCGTGATGGCCACCTTCCACTTCATCAAGCGGGGGGAGTTCGACGAAACCCTGCGCATTGCTGAGATGCTGCTTCGGGATCAGGAAGACCTGATCCACAAGGCGACGGGCTGGATGCTCCGGGAGATCGGCAAGCGGGATCAGTCCGTAGAAGAATCATTTCTCCGGGCCCATTATCGGGTGATGCCGCGAACCATGGTGCGCTATGCCATGGAGAAATTTCCCGAGGAGCTGCGGCAGCAGTATCTGCGGGGAGAAATTTAAAGCTGAATGGTCCCATCTCCAGCTTCGAAAATGCAGGGAAATGCTGGGTAGCGCAGAGTGCAGCTGTTGCCGTGTACGCTCTCGGACATTGTGACGTGCGCGGGGGGGCTATTCTGTTGACTTTCATGCATGACGGCCGTCATCGATCGTGAGATGCTTTAATTAGTTGACGGAACGGGTGTCTTGTGATTCAGTGGCGGCAGTGAGGATGTAACTGATTTCTTCTGTTTTTGCAGTGTTCTTGGCAGTGTTTCTGTTTGTCGGATCATCTGTTCAGGCCGGGTAAAGTCCCGCAGCCAAAAAGGAGGGAAACAAAACTATGAAAGCGCTTGTGGTAAAGGTTCACATGAAAGCAGAGTTTCGAGATCAGTTCATCAAGGAAATGTGGGCTGATGCAATCGGTTCGGAGAAGGTTGAGCCGGGTTGTCTGATGTTCAACATTGTCAATGATGCCGCCGATCCCAACATCCTGTATCTCTTTGAGGTGTACACGGATGATGCGGCCATAGAGGCCCATACGAAAACGCCCCACTTTCTGAGGTTTCTGGAAACAACCAAGGACTGGCTTGCGGCACCCCTGGAAATTATGCCTAGCAACGTGATATACCCACCTGCCGACGCCTGGAAGAAACGTCCTGCGCCTGAGCAGTAAGAGGGATTGAAGATTGAAAAAGCCCCTCCGGAGCCATGTCCGGAGGGGCTTTTTGCGTTGCGGAGCACTCCGGGGTCAGGGATGCTCAATGGTTTTGGTTGCTCGGTGAGTTGCTCGGTCTGAGAGCTTTTCCCGTTAAATCTGGCGAATGTGAGAATCACCGCTATACTGGTGCATAGCGGGTGACAAAAGCTTCTTAAAGATCATGCAAGTACTGTCAACACGCACATCGACCGTAGGGTAAGGAGGCTCCATGAAACGAATTCTCGTTGTATTCTACAGTATGTATGGCCATGTCCGGCAGTTGGCCGAGGCTGTTGCCGAAGGCATCGGCCAGATTCCCGGCTGCGAGGCGGTGCTCCGGCGGGTGCCCGAGACACTTCCCCAAGAGGTGCTTGACAAGATGGGGGCCCTGGAGGCACAGAAGCGTATGGCGCATATTCCCGTGGTGGAGATGGATGAGCTGGAAGCGGCCGATGCCGTCGTGTTCGGCACACCGACCCGCTTCGGTAATATGTGCGGCCAGATGCGGCAGTTTCTCGACGCCACCGGTCAGCTCTGGATGCGTGGCGCCCTGGTGGGTAAGGTGGGTAGTGTCTTTGCCAGCACCGGCACCCAGCATGGCGGCCAGGAGACGACCATTACCAGCTTCCACACGACATTGCTGCACCATGGCATGGTCATCGTCGGTGTCCCCTATGCGGAGCAGCGGCTGCTGAATATGGCGGAAATCACCGGCGGCACCCCCTATGGCGCAACGACCCTGGCTGCTGCCGATCACTCCCGCGAGCCTTCGGAGAACGAGCTGGCCATCGCCCGCTTCCAGGGCAGCCATGTGGCGCGGATTGCCGCAAAGCTTTCGGCAGCGTAACTGTTCTTTCCTTGAGGAATAGTTCTCTAAGGGCATGTCCAAACGGGTGTGGCCTTTTTTCTGCCCAAGGGGCAGCTTTTTTTGCCGGATGAAAATAATCAATTACAATGAAACGTAGCAAGAAGAAATTCTATTCATGTGAACTGCAGCCGATGGAATGAACGCGGTATTTTGCCGTGAAGAACCGTATGGGCCCGGTGCTGTGACCGTGACACGGGGTGCACTCGATTCGGGTTCCAACGGGTGGCCCGATCCAACCCTTGCCGAAGGAGAACCGGGATGACTGATGGTCGGGGCAACGAAATTTCCACACAGAATGACAGGGCTGGCAAGACGGCACCAACAACCCATTTTGCACCGCCGGAGCGGGTAGGGGAAGCGGAGCTTCTTGAGGAAGTGAGAGCCCTGTCCGGTAATCAACTGGTGGATGGCCTGATGACTCTTGCCAACGGCTTGTTCGCCGTATTGAACGAGCAGCGGCAGATTCTCGCCCTGAACGAGTCGTTCCTGCAGCTGATGGGTATTGCCGATGCGTCGGCAGTACTCGGCCTGCGGCCCGGTGAATATGTCCATTGTGTTCATGCCTGCCAGATGCCTGGAGGCTGTGGCACTTCCCCCTACTGTGCCACCTGTGGCGCGGTTATTTCCATGATGTCGGCCCTGGAAACCGAACTGCCCCAGGAAAATACCTGTTCCCTCACCGTCGATAAGGACAACAAGGAACTGGACCTGCTCTTCCAGGTGCGCTGCTGCCCGATCAAACTCCATGGTCGAAGATTTCTGCTGTTTTTCCTCCACGACATCAGCGTTCAGCAGCAGCGCGCCAATCTGGACAGTACATTCCTCCATGATATCAACAATCTGCTCACCGCCATGCTGGGCAAAAGCGAATTGTTCAAGATCAGGGGAGCCTGGGATGGGGAGCGTTTTGCCGACCTGCAAAAGCTGATGAATCGCCTGGCCCACGAGTTTGCCATGCATCATACCCTCACCGAAGACCTGTCTGCCACCTACCAGCCCCTTTATGGCGAGGTTGCGGTGAATGACGTGCTGGATGACCTGACGGAGACGTTCACGGGACATCCCCTCTGCCAGGCGGTGCCCCTGGCGGTCGAGAAACCCGCCGACCCGCTGAAACTGGTGACCGACAGGGACCTGGTGCATCGCATTCTGGTCAATATGGTAACCAATGCTCTGGAGGCAAGTGCTCCGGGCGATACGGTGAAGGTCTTCATTGAGCCGGGCGGCAACACGGTCACCTTCTGTGTCTGGAACCGGAAATGCATCCCCCAGAGTGATGCCCTGCGCATCTTTACGCGCAACTTTTCCACCAAAAACCAGCCTGGTCATGGTATCGGCACGTATTCCATGAAGTTTTTCGGGGAGAAGATCCTTGGTGGCATCGTCAACTTCATCACGTCTCAGGATGAGGGCACCACCTTCAGGCTTTCCCTTCAGCAGTAGCTGCAGGTCATTATCCCGTGGATTGATGCATGGCGAACCCCTCGACTCTGAAAGACGGGGGGTCTTTTCGTTTTTGTTCACTCCGGTGCAGTGGTCCCTGAAGGAGGATGCACTATTGCTGCACAAATTTGAGCCAGGTCAAAGTTTCCCGGAATCGTTTGGCGTAGAGTGACCGTGAACCGCATTTTCGGAGAGGGGCAATCCCGGGTGATGGGCCCCGTACCATTGCAGACGTAGCCACGGTATGGCGATTGTGTCCGCTGTGCCGCTGTCTGGTGAACCCCAGGGGGAGGAATCATGGAATCATCGGTCACCGTAAAGCCATCATTGGCGATATCCATTCTCAAGAGTGGGCTGCAGGTCAATGTGCCCATGTTCCTCTGGGGGCCACCCGGTATCGGCAAATCCCAGATCGTTGCCCAGGTGGCGGCCGACCTGGGGCTGCCGTTGATCGACATCCGCGCCGTACTGCTGGATCCCGTTGATCTGCGCGGTGTCCCGACCGTAATCGATGGGGTGACCCGCTGGAATCCGCCCATTTTTCTGCCTACGGAAGGGGAGGGGGTGCTGTTCCTTGACGAACTCCCCCAGGCGCCCGAATCAGTGCAGTGCTCCCTGCTGCAACTGGTGCTGGACCGCCGGCTCGGTGAATACCGCATGCCCGATGGCTGGCGAATCCTGGCGGCGGGCAACCGGGTAACCGACGGCACCTTCAGCCGCAAACTCAGCAAAGCCCTTGGCTCCCGGTTTGCCACGCATCTGGAACTGGCCGTGGACCTGGAGGAATGGTGCGCCTGGGCCGTGGACAATGGAGTTTCGGCGGAGATTGTCAGTTTTCTGCGCCTGCGACCCGATCTCCTGCACCATTTCGATGCCAAGGCCCAGGGAAATTCCTTTCCCTGTCCCCGGGTCTGGGCGACACTGGGTCACTTCATGGGCAAGCTTTCCCTGGAGGCAGAATTACCCTTCTTTGCCGGTGCCTTGGGGTTCGGTCCAGCGGCGGAGTTCACCACGTTCCTGCAGACCTACCGGGATCTGCCCAGCCTGGAGGACATCATGGCCGAGCCGGACGGAACGGAGGTTCCGCGGGAGCCGTCGGTGCTCTACGCCCTGTGCGGCGCCATGAGCCGTGGTGTGACGCGGGAAAATGCGGCCCGCGCCTTCCGCTACATGAGACGGCTGCCCGCCGAGTTCCAGGTGGTCTGGCTGCGGGATACCCTGCAGTCGGAACCGCTGTTGGCAACCAGCGACGAGTTTGCCGAATGGGCCAGGGAGAACGGCGACCTGCTCCTTTAAAAGGCTGTTGAACAACTATGGTGGAGAGCCGTCTGTCTGTTGCGCGGTGCTCGCCCCCTCGCTTATCTCCATGATATGTCGTGGGTGTTGCGCTCCGTGGGCCTTGTATCCGACCTTCCTCGTGACGTTTTTCAACAGTCTGCCAAGTACGAGCTATTGGTTGGGAGCGTCAAACAGCTACGATCCGGCAGCCATCTGCCGAAGAGGAACAGCCATGGAACGATCTCCAAAACTGGCGAAGGCCCTGGCGCGACTGGTGCTTGATCACCCGTTCTTTGCCACGTTGCTCCTTGATATGCGGCTCAAGGAGGACAGCACAACCAAGACCGCCTGTACCAATGGCCGGGAGATCCGGTACAATCCAGCCTTTCTTGCTCCACTGACCGTGGATCAGGTGGTGTTCGTCCTGGCCCATCTGGTCATGCACGTGGCCCATCACCATCCTTTCCGGCGCAGTGCCCGGAATGCGAGCCGATTTAACAAGGCGGGGGATTATGCAATCAACGGCATTCTTAAAGAGGCAGGTCTCAGTCTGTTGCCCGGCGCCCTCTATACGCCGGAGTACGAGCACCTGGCCGCAGAGCAGATTTACGATCGCATGCCCGGGATCATTCAGGACGTGAAGGGTGGCGGTGGCGATCTGGGCGATCTGGACCACCTGGAGGATCCTGGTGGCTGCGGCGCGTTCGAAGATGCCCGGGATGAACACGGGAACGTGATGCCCAGGGCGGAGCGACAACGGGAAGAGGCACGGGTGACCCTGGCTATGCAGCGTGCCGCCCAGGTTGCCAAGGCCCAGGGCAAATTGCCCGGCGTTCTGGAGCGGTTGGTGGACGATCTGGTGCATCCCATCATCGACTGGCGGGAGATGCTGCGTACCTTCATTGATCAGTCGGGCCGTAATGACTATTCCTGGCTCCATCCCAACCGGCGGCACATAGCCGAAGGCGTTTACCTGCCCAGCCTTCGTTCCAACGGCATGAAGCCCCTGGTGCTTGCCATTGATACCTCCGGTTCCATCAGTCAGGCCGATCTGAATCAGTTCCAGGCCGAGTTGAACGATATTCTGCTCAGTTATCCGACTACGGTGCACGTGGTATATTGTGACAGCAGCATTTCCGGTACTCTGACCGTCGCACCCGAAGATTTTCCCTTGTCCTTGCGGGCTACCGGCTTCGGGGGTACTGACCTGCGTCCTCCCTTTGCGTGGGCACAGCAGCACGTGCCCGATGCGGGGTGTCTCATCTATCTGACCGACCTGCAGGGGGACAGTCCGGCGGAAGATCCGGGCATTGCCACCCTCTGGGTCAGCACCACCAAGGATCGGGACATTCCCGATTGCTATCGGCCCCGGTTCGGTCGCATTGCCACCCTGGCGCCTCTGGACTACGACCCCCATGCCGTATCCAAACGCCCGCTGCCCGCTGACGGTCAGAACAAGACGTGGAGAAAAAAATGGAAAAAATAATTCTGCTCACCTTTATCCAGCGGGATCGGCTCAGGAGTCTGCCTGCCGAACTTCGGGAGAAGTGTGTCTGCCTTGATACGGGAAAGACGACCCACAACCAGTACACCTGGCGCTATGCCACCACCCTGGAGAATGCCCTGGCGTTGCGGCTCATGGGCTTATGTTCTTTTGAGGAGCAGGGCGAAGGGTAGAATTCCGGTCGTTGACGCATGGGGAAGCCCTCCCATAACGCCCCATGTGCCAGTTATCGAACCAGTCTTGGCCAGAGCCGCACGGGTTAGAGTCTAGGAATAGTGCTCCCGGCGGCTGCAACCCTGAGCACTTCGGTAAGGAACGGGCAGACTCTGCTTCTGGCAGGTAAATGACGCGGCGGTCCAGCGCCGGAAGCGGCAGTTGTAGCAGGACTCGGTTTCTTCAGCGACCAGCTCTTCCTCGACATCCGGCGTGAAATGTGTACAGGCTCCGGCAATCAGTGCCGCAGCTGCCCGGTCAGTGGTGCCGTAGACAAATTCGCTGACGTAGTGTGTAGTATCACCCATGTCCATAACCCTCCATTCCATCTGTTGTTCATTTCTGTGCTCTTCACATTCAATTACGTACCAGTTTGCTTGTTGTTGCCATTGCCGGAGGCTTTTCCGGCCGACTCCGGGATCAGCCGGTTGATCTGCAGTTTGCGGATGATTGCCGGTACCGGCAGTGCGCCGAGCATGCCGAACACACCGCCAAAAAATCCTTCCAGGGCGGCCTTTTTCATGAAAATGTCCGCAGGCACACCGGCTAGATACTCCAGGAGGGCGCTGTGGACGCTCTTGGTCGTCCCGGCGAGGGCGCCGATAACCAGGCAGAGCAGATAGTTTGTCGGCAGGCGGGGCAGAATGATGCCGATGCCATCGATGAGCAGAGCCGGCAGGAGAAAATTCAGCAGTTTGAGAGGACCTTTCCCGGCCATACCCAGGGCCATGCTCAGTCCGGCTGCCACCAGTGCCACCAGGGTGGCGGCGCCGGTCTTTTTGACACAACCACGACTGAGCAGCAGGAAAAATACCATGAAAAACATGGAGTGGCCGCTGATGCCCAGTTTCATGCGCAGCGTTGCCTTGGTCAATACGATAAACGTGGCGCAGAAGCCAAGCAGGAGCGCTTCGCGCAGGGTAAATCGATTCCAGAGAAACTGTACCTCGGTATTCATGGTCACCAGGTCTTCCTTTCGCAGGACATTGTTTCCCTTGTCTCCGGGGGCAGTTCTGTTTGCCCTGAACCTGCCGCCTGACCGGTTGTCTGGGCGACAAGTCGAGTCAAGGACTCTTCGTCATAGTAGGTTCGTTGTCCGCTGCTGCCCATGCCCCGCGCCTGGGCGGAGCGGGCCGCTTCCTCAGCGGTTTTCAGGGCGCGGACGATAAGGGGGATAACCACACAGAAAAAGGCGTCTCCCCAGGCGCCAGGCCAGAGAAAACTCTTTGCGGTCAGGCGCGCGCCCCGCAGTTTCTGGGCCATGACGATTTCGCCCAGTTCCCGGGCGAAAAACGGCACGAATCGCAGAGAAGTGAAAAAGAGAAAGAGTATCCGGTAGGGCACGAAGCGTCGCAGCCCCTTCATCATGCTGGACGCCTGGGTGGTCCGAATGAAGACGATGCCCGGTATGAAAAAGAGCAGTATCTGCAGGGAGGTCCGTGTGCCCAGCCAGAGTCCCTCGGTCAGGCCGTACCGGTGCACATACAGGGTCAGGAGGATTGCCGCCTGGAGGAGGAAGAAGCGGGAGTCATGCCAGAAATCGTTTAGGGTCAGGCCGGCCAGGAAATAATAAAGCAGGCAAAGTCCGGTTGCCATTGTCAGGGGCGCCGGTTCCCGTACGGCGAGGGTTACAGCACAGAGGCTGGTGGTGATGAGCAGTTTCCATGACGAGGGGAGCCGATGGACCGGTGAAGTGCCCGGGCGGTATTGACAGGCGTAGTCGCTGCCAGTTCGTGGGGTTCGGTTCATGGGGCAACCTCCCCGCGGGTGTCCTGTCTGCCGGCAGTCATGGTAATGGTCCGGTCGGCCCAACTCGGATCCGGCAACGGATCGTGGGAAGCAATGATCATGGCGGTGTCCTGTTCCCGGGCGATGCGGGCGAGGATCTGCAACAGTCGCAGCCGCTGCTCGGGATCAAGGCCGGCGAAGGGTTCGTCCATGAGCAGCACCCGCGGGTTGGGGGCGATGACCGAAGCAAGGGCTACCCGGTGCTGTTCACCAAAACTGAGGGTAAGGGGCAACCTGTCTTCCAGGTGCAGCGCTTCGCAGGCGGTCAGTGCCGCGATGACCCTGTGGTTGATTTCCTCAGAAGACATGCGCAGGCGCTTCAGGGTAAAGGCCACTTCCTCGTGCACCGTGTCCTCGAAGAGTTGCCGCTGGGGATTCTGCAAAAGCAGGGAAACGATACCCACCTGGTCGCCGGCCTGCGCAGCGGTGGTGTCCGCTATGGTTACGGTTCCCCGGTCAGGCTTAACGGCGCCCGCCAATACCTTGAGCAGGGTCGACTTGCCGCAGCCGTTGGCGCCATAGAGATGGACCCGTTCCCCGGGCGCAATGGCGAGAGAAATATCTTCCAGAATTCCGGCGCCGCCGGGATAGGAAACCGCCAGCCCTGTTGCGATAATGGTGTGACCGGATCGCCGTGGTTTTACCGGCGTGGTGGGCTTGGTCTGGTGAAGCTGCCCGACCGGGCGGCAGAATTCGGGCAGGGAGGTGTGGCAGCCGGTGATCGTGCCGTTGGCCAGGAGATAATAGCGATCAATGATTTCCCGGAATGGCTCGACGGTATGCTCGGCGATGACAATGGTAAAACCTCGGTCTTTCAGGTGCCGCAGTATGGCAAGCAGGTCCTGCCTGCCGGCCTGGTCCAGCTGGGAGGTTGGTTCGTCCAGCAGGAGGACGTCCGGCTGCATGGCGAGCACGGCGGCGATGCAGAGGCGCTGTTTCTGTCCGGCGGAGAACCGCTCAACGTTGCGGTTGCCGAAATGAAGCAGATTCACCGCGGAGAGGGCCGCCACGATACGCTGATTGATTGCATCGCTTGGCAGGGCAAGATTCTCCGGACCGAAGGCCACTTCGTCGTAGACCGTGGCACAGAGAATTTGTGACTCGGCATTCTGGAAGACCAGGCCCATGCCCTGTGCCGCCGAAGTGGCGTGCGGTCCCGTTTCGCCGCATTGTATGGAGCCCAGCAGCACTCCGTCGGAAAGAAGTCCCCGAAGGGCCAGAAGGAGGGTGCTCTTGCCGCAACCTGAATGGCCGGCCAGGCAGATGCATTCGCCTGCTTCCGCGTGCAGGGATATTCCGGAGAGGGCGGGGTGCTGCTGTCCCGGATAGGTGTAGGAAAGGTTTTCGATGGAAATCATGGCTTCCTGTCGGCGTTCAAACAGCCTCGGTCAAAAGGCGAGGGACCGGACAGTCCCTCGCCTTTTGAAGGTGCGCTGCTGTGGCAGGGTCAGAGGCTCAGGCCCACACCGCCATAGATGAACCGGCCGGCCTTCGGAAAGCCGTAGCTGGTTTCGTAGTTTTCGTCAAACAGGTTGTCCACACCGAAATAGACATTCAGGCGATTCTTGAGCAGTTTCTGGCTCAGTTTGAGATTGACCAGCGTGAAGTTGTCCATCTTGTAGGCGATGGAGTTGGTGGCCCGGTCATAGGTGACCTGATTGGCCACGTGCTGTAGCGACACATAGGGGGTCAGGCCGAAGGGGAAGTCATACCATCCTTCGAAGCTGACGGTACTTTTCGGCCGGTACTGCAGTTCGTCGCGAGTCGCGCCGTCAGACTTGTCCTTTGAATCCAGGTAGCTGTAGCTGGCACGCAGAGTCAGGTTGTCGACGAAGCGCGTTTCTGCGGCTACTTCTACGCCGTAAAAACGATATTCGTCGTTGTTGACGCTCAGCGAGGAAATCTTTTCAATGAAATCTTTGACGTCGTTCCGGAATCCAGTCACGCTGAGCAGGCTGTTGCCGGGCAATTTCTGCTCCACACCCACCTCGTACTGGCGTGAAATTTCAGCTGTCAGGGTGGGATTACCACCGTCGGTGGCATAGAGTTGCTCCAAGGTCGGGAAGCGGACATTGCGTTGGAAGGCCGCTTTCAGTCTGGTGCTGGTAGGGAAGTCATAGTGGGCGCCGGCCATGATGCTGAAATCATCGTCGGAGACTTCAGAACGGTCTTGCCAGTAGTGGCCGTAGCCGAATACCAGGCCGAGGTTTGTCACCGGTGAGATTTCATACTGGGTCGAGAGAGAGAACACATCGAACCGTGCCACAAGATCCGCGCTGGCCCGGGCACCGCTGTTGTTGGTGATGATGTAGCCGGCATTTTCCCACTTGTTGTTCTCCACGCCCAGGCTTGCCGTGATGACACCGCCGCGGCCAAGGTCAACTTTCGGCTGCATGGTCAGGCCCTGGATGCGGGAATCGGTACGGACATCGTAGGAGTTTCTCCTGCTGATGGTGCTGTAGGTTGCGTTGTCATAGGAGCGCTCGTGCTGGTCCATGCGATTGTGGTACCCCCAGGCGCGCAGGCTCAAGGGGCCGCTGGGGGTGTAATTGGCGGCCAGTTGCACGGAGAATCCTTCCAGGTTGTCAATGCGCTGGTACCGGGGAGTCGAGGCAAAGGGGTCGGCAGTGGTGAGGGTGCCGGCCGGTTTGCCGTATTCACCCTGGACATAGCCCATGGTCAGGGCGAGATGCAGATCCCTGGTCGCCTGGAAACCGAAACTGCCGAACAGGTTGTTCCGCTCATTGTCACTGTTTTTCCGGTAACCGGCCCCCTGCAGGGACGTTGTCGAGAAATCGTCGGAGAGAGGGTAGCTGGTCCGCTTTTCGGCATTGGCGCTCAGAAAATAGTCAAAATTGTTTTTGCTGCCACCCAGGTTGCCCCGGAAGAGATATTCCTGCCGGTCGCCGGCCTCATAGGAGATGCTTCCTTTGACGTCTTTGCCGCCTTTCTTGGTAATGATGTTGATGACACCGGCCAGGCCGCCCTGCCCATAGAGCACCGAACTTGGACCCACGGTTACTTTGATTCTGGCGATGTTGTCGGCCGGGACCAGTGTCGGATTGAACTGCTGGTCGACGGCGGAATTCATGGGAATACCGTCCAGCATCAGGACAACATGCCGGGTTCGTAAACCGCGGATATCGATGCGGGGCACGCCGTCGCCGCCGGTGCGCACATTGAGCCCGGGAACCAGCTCAATGGCTTCCTTGAGGGTGCGGGCATTGCGGGCCTGAATGTCTTCGGCGGTGATTTCATGCACCGTCTGGGTTGTTTCGACACCACCGGTTTTTGCGGATACTACCACTTCGCCGAGATTGAATGGTTCGACGCTGCTTGCGGCGCCGGCCGGCGTTACGCCAGCCATTGCCAGTGGCAGGGCCAGGGCAATTGAGAGGCGCTGGAAGGCGCCGTGCCGTTTTATCTGTTGCATGGTTTGTTGTCCTCCTTGAGGGTTCATGGTCTGCTGACATTACATCTGAAACGTTCGGCGACCGCGGGCGCCGGTAGCCGAAGCGATGCATACTCTGCATTACGTAGAAACTGCTATAGAACAGAAGGTATAGTGACCAACAAATATAATCTCTAATCTGCCTTCGCCATGAATGCGGGAAGGGTTCGCCTGCTGCGGCACCGTGGGTTACTCGATCCGGTAGCTGATGGGGATTTTCAACTCCGCCGCCACTGGCGGTCGGGGGAAAGGCGCCGAGCGTCGAATTGCTTCGATGACGTTATCGTCGAGGATGTGGTGCCCTGCGGACCGGGTAACGGCGATGTTCGTTACCTGGCCGGTTTCCTGGACGACGAAGGTGACAATGCAGGTGCCGGTCAAGCCCATGCGTTGGGCGCGGGGTGGATAGGTGAGGTTACGTTCAATAATTCGCTTGATATAGGCGAATTGCTCTGCCCGGTAGCGATTGCGCAACTGTTCCGCCGAAGAACCGCTGCCGCTGCCGGATCCAGTCCCGCTGCCTCCTGCCCCGCTCCCCTGCCCGCCGGTTGTTGACCCGCTTCCGGCAACTGCGGAAACCTGCGCAGACGTCTCTGGCAGCGCGGTGCGCGCTTCTGCCAGGATCGGAGCCGCACCATGGATTTCGGTTGCCGGCGCCTGACGGGGCGTATCAAGGGAGGCTGGGAGCGGCTTCAGCCTGGTCAGTACCCGCTGCGGTGCCGGCGTGGCCAGTTTCGGCGTGGCCTGTTTCGGCGTGGGTGGTGTCGGCGGACCGGCCGGTGCCGCCGGGCCTGGTGGTCCTGCCGGCTCGAGAAGGCTGAAGTCGATGGCAATCGGCCTGCTGGTCTGGGCGAAACCGCTGCTGAGGGCGTAGAGCAGAAAGAGTACGCCACCGTGGAGGATCAGAGAAGCGGTTATACCCTGTTGCCGATTGGTCATCGTCGCGTCTCGGTCTGCAGGCTGACCTGACGGAAACCGGTGTTCTTCACCGTATCAAGAACATCCACAAAGGACTGCAGTGCCAGGTCCCGGTCGGCGCGGATCAGGAACGGGGTTGTCCGGTCAAGGGGGGTGATGGCAGTGCGCAAATCTTCCAGGGTCATGGTCTGACCGCCATAGAAAATGGAATTGTTCCTGTCGATTTCGATGGTCCGGACTTTCAGTGTCTGCTCTTCGCTTTGTGATGCCTTGGGCAGATTGACCGGAATGCCGCCGGTGGCAATGAACGTGGATGTGGTAAGGACAATGGTCAACAGCACCAGCATGATGTCAACAAAGGGAATGACATTGATGTAATCAAACTGTTTCTCTTCCATGCATGATCTCCCAGCGCAGCATGAGGACTTTGACCCGCCGAAGCAGGAGGTTGTACAGGGTCACCGCCGGAATGGCCACAAGCAGACCAACGGCCGTTGCCTTGAGGGCCAGGGCCAGTCCGGTCATGATCTTGCCGGTGTCCATGAATCCCTCGCTGCCCATGCTGTAGAAGGTCAGCATGATGCCGAGCACGGTGCCGAGCAGTCCCAGGTACGGGGCATTGCTGCCGATGGTGGCGATCAGGTGGAGTTTTTTGGTCAGTTCCAGCTCCAGGCTCTTCTTGTCCGGGTAGTCGGCCAGGCGGATTTTTCTGAAAAACAGCCAGCGCTCGATGGCGCAGGCCACTGCAACGATGCTCAACAACAGGAGAAACCAGATGATACCGTAATCAATCGCTGTTTTAAGCCATTCCATGTACGTGCGACTCCTCTCGATTCATTAAAACGGGCCACAATATAGCACGATATACAGCGTTTCCCAAGGCAAAATCTGTTTGAGGAAATCGTTCAGGGTGACTCAGTGACGGTTCCGTCGCCCTTAAGGGAGTAGGTTTTGCCATTGGGCGCTAGTATGGTGGCGTCGAGCACCCTGCCGTTACGTATTCTCACCGTAGAAGCTGATTTTTTTGCGCCGCGCCAGCGGTAGGCTATGACTGGCGGGGAAGATTTCCGGTCCTCTGCAAGTATGGACCCGGGCGCTCCTGCAGCGCTTACCACCTGTTCATACGTCATGTGCGGCTTGATGGATGGAACGAATTTTCTGTTGAATGGCGTGTTGGTCACCCCCGGTTGGGGTGTCGACGCCCCACCGGCCTGACT
>CAYSWG010000018.1:12715-18541 GCA_964434465.1 uncultured Geobacteraceae bacterium | reverse complement strand
GTTCAAGTAAGCCGCTATCGCGGCAGTAAAATCACCATCTTCAGCCACTTTCCCCAGTAGGCCTACCTGAATTTCTTCCGTACCAGCCGCCCGATCACGTATTCCTTCTTTCGTAGTCACCACACTCGAAAGGAGAAGGATGATGAACGACTGGTACGAAAGATCAATGAAGGCCCTGCAGCTCCATGGAGTATCGCTACGCACCCAGCAGTCCTACACCCGCATGGTACGGATGCTGGTGGACTTCTACGGCAAGACCCCGGATCTTGTTACAGAGGAAGAGTTGCAGGAGTATTTCCTCCACAAGAAGAATGTCTGCAAGTGGTCCGGCGCCTGCATGCGCATCTGCTACTGCGCTATCAGGTTCTTCTTCGTCAATGTGCTGGAGCGCAAGTGGCATACTTGCGTGCCAAGCGGGAGCAGAAGCTGCCGGCGGTTCTTAGTCAGGATGAAACACGCCGCCTGCTCGCCTGTGTACGGCTCCCCCACCTCCATGCCTACCTCTCCACCGTCTATTCTTGCGGTTTGCGTCTGGAGGAAGCCCTCTGTCTGGAAGTCTCTGATATCGACAGCGACCGGATGATGATCCATGTCCACCGCGGCAAAGGGACCAAGGACCGCTATGCTCCTCTGCCGCAAGCTACCCTTGCCATTTTACGCCAGCACTGGGCGACCCACCGCAACCCGCGGCTTATCTTTCCGGCTCCCGGACGTCGCCGTAATGAAGCCGCTACCACCACAACCCCCATCTCGAAAACCACAGTGCAGGAGGCTCTGCGCAAGGCGAAAGATGCGGCTGGCATCCGCAAACGCGGTGTCAGCGTCCACACCCTGCGCCATTCCTATGCAACTCACCTCTTGGAGCAAGGGGTGAACCTGCGGGTTATTCAGAGGTATCTGGGGCACAACAGCATCATGACCACCATGATCTATCTCCACCTGACCCAAAAGGGCCATGATGACGCTTCCCAGATCATCAATTGCCTCATGGAGGATATCCATGGGCGCGATTAACGAGATCTTCCGCACCTATGCGCCCCAGTATCTGCGATTCTACGGCAATGCCATACCCAGTGAGCATAAAAAGGTGATTGCGGCGATCATCAACTGCAAGACCGATGAGAGCGGAGCGCTCGTCTACGAATGCGAAGAGTGCGGCCAAACGCACCTTCTTTTCCGATCCTGCGGCAATCGTCACTGTCCCCAGTGTCAGTACCACAAGAGCAGGCTCTGGCTGGAGCGGCAGCTCTCCCGTCAGCTTCCCGGCCACCACTTCATGCTGACCTTTACCGTGCCGCAGGAGATCCGCGACTTCATCCGCAGCCATCAGCGCATCGCCTATGCCGCGCTGTTTGCCGCGTCGGCGGAGGCGATGAAGATGCTGGCGCAAGATCCCAGATACATCGGCGGCGACATGGCCGGCTTCTTTGGCGTGCTCCATACCTGGGGCCGCCAGTTGCAGTACCACCCCCACATCCACTATGTGGTGCCAGGCGGGGCGCTTTCAACCAAGGATGGCCGCTGGCACCCCTCGAATCCGACCTTCTATCTGCCGGTTCTGGCCCTGTCGCCCATCTTCCGGGCCAAGTTCCGCGACCGGATGAAGGAGGCCGGTCTCTTTGACCGGATTAGCGCCGAAGTCTGGCAGAAGGAGTGGAACGTCAACTGCCAGGCGGTGGGGGACGCCGAGGGGAGCATCAAGTACCTCGCTCCCTATGTCTTTCGCGTTGCCATCTCCGACAGCCGCATCATCAAGGTGGAGAACGGCAAGGTCTTTGTGCGCTACAAGAAGCAGAAGAGCAACCGCTGGCGCACTCTGGTCCTGGGGGCGATGGAGTTCCTCCGCCGTTTTCTGCAGCACGTGCTGCCCACCGGGTTCATGAAGGTGCGCTATTACGGTTTCCTCAGTCCGACTGCAAATGTGTCCCTGGATGAGGTGCGTGCCCGAATCGAGCTGGCTTACGGTTTTACCGTTACCACGCCCAAGACGGAAACCGAGCCGTTGCCGCCGATGAGCTGTAAGCAGTGCGGCTTTACGCTGAGGTATCTGTTTTACGTGCTGCCCGGCCACAGACTGCGGAAACCGCCGGGGTAGTCTGCGCTCTGGCTGCACAATTCATGCGGTAAAAACAGGCCGTCCATCGCTTCGGTGGCAGCGGTACGCTACCCTTGCGCCCTGCCGAGGTCAAAGGTGTGCGCAATGTAGCAATCATGGCTGACTTTCCGGGCAACTAAAGGCTTCGTCCCGTAAAAAACGAAGGGGCTACCGCCTTATCCGTCACTAGAAGTATGCTCTCTCCTTCCTTCTAATCCCAAATTATCCACACTCTGAGAAGCTTTACCCTTATAAGAAATCCCGGGCTACATCACCGGGCTTCTTGAACAATGGATTGAAACGACTTTTCAAGTCGTATCAATCCTTATTGGATGGACGTTTATCGACAGGAATCAGGCGGCCCGTCCAAGTTCTTCACGGATAATTTTTCGCAGGGTCTCTTCAAGATTGCCTGAATTTTTCGAGAGGTATTCGCGCAGGGTATCATTTATCAATGTCTGATACCCCTTGCCTTCTGCATCTGCGCGGATGCGGAACTCTTCAAGAACAGCGTCGTCAAGATAAATCGTAATCCTTGTTTTACCTGTTTGCGGTACAACCGCGCCACGCTTTGCTTTGGAAAAATCGTATTCAGCTTTCATAGCACTCCCTTTCTTTTGCGGTTGCGGACCGAGCTGAAATGAGACGAATCTCTTCGCCGCGGTATGTGAAGACGACAACGAGAAGCCTTCCCGTTGCATCCATTCCAGTAGCAACATATCTCTGCTCTCCTTCGGCATCTCCGTCTTCGCGAGTTAAAGCCATAGGATCAAACAGCACGTTTTCAGCATCAGAAAACCTAATCCCATGCTTGCGAAAGTTGTTTGAAGCCTTGTTCGGATCAAATGTTATTTTCATAGCCCACCAGAATTATATGCATATTATATGCATATGTCAAGAAGTGAGATTTGATGATTTTTTGTAGTTTCCGGAGGTTTGTTTGGATGGTCTCCATCGGTAGCCGCAGTCATTGCATTTTTTCTTTTTGGCCGGTAATAGCAGAGGTAGTCCAAAAAGTACCCAGGTAAGAAAGCTTCGCCGCTTGCCCAAGAAATCATCCGTATTTTTGTTTTCGCATCTAGGAGTCTGTCGGGCTTTACATTTTGACGTTCATTTTTCTGCCCACAAATTGGGCCGATGAGGAAACCCGATCAGATAAGGATTTAGTTTCTGCCACGTGAAGTGGCTCAGTCTTGTTTCATTTTTGCTTTGGTTTTTGCTTTGGTAACCATTTGTTACCGCAACATCGGTTTTTTTTGCTCTTTTTCAACCTATCGGGATCAATGTATGCATCCTTTCGATGTTATACGCCATGCAGGCAAGGTTCCATTCCCCTGCTACCGCTTCTTTGCCACGAAGCATGAAACCTCTGAATCCCATGACCGCCTTTATGATGCCGAAGACCGGCTCTGAAGTTACCTTGCGAAGTGCATATACTGCCTTGCCTGCCGTGGTTTTTAATCGGTGCTTCATCCTGGTTACTGAGTCAGCATCATCAGGCACCGGCGGCGGTTCCGTGAAGCGCTCCCACGGTGACCGGTTGTGGCTTTGTCGGTCAACAGCGATGTATGGTGTTATCCCGTGACCAGTGCAGGCGTTGACGTTGGTTCCACTGAAGTAGCCGCTGTCGGCAATCAGTTCCGTGGCAGCACCAAGCTCCTTGGGTAAGGCCGCCAGATTTTTCAGAGTTGGTTTCAGTTCCTGCATGTCGTTGGACTGCTGCGTTATATGAGCAGCTACGATCAGCTTTGATTCTGTATCAACTGCAGCCTGGGCATTGTAGGTCTGTTCGAAACCTCCGCTTGAGACCGGCATGATGCGGGATTCTTCATCGGTCAGGTTGACCTGGTCTTTAGAAGCTGGACCCGCAGTCGGCGGCTTGGGCTGTTTGCCTTTCGGTTTCTTGCCGGTTTCTTCAGCCTTCTTTGCCCGTGCAGCGACCTTCTCCTCGTACGCGGCCTGCTCACGGGCATGACGCTCGGCAGCACGACGTTCGATCTCGGTCTTGGCGGCGGCGATAACGGAAAGACGCTGTTCACGACGCTGAAGTTCTGCGGGAACGTTCATACCATCAGGAATGTCAGCTTTGTCGGCTGCTTCAGCTTTCCTGAGAAGGTCTGCTACTTCGGATTTGAGTTGTATCTCCAGCTTGCAGGCATGCTCATGACTCAAAGCTTTGTGCCTGGAGGCATTTGCCTTTACCTTGCTGCCATCCAGGCTGATGCTGCCCAATTTCAACATGTTCGCCTGACGGGCAATCATCAGTATCTCGACGAAGAAACTTGAGATCTCTTTCAGAAACCGCTTCCTGAATGTGGCAATGGTGTCGTGATCAGGATGACTGTTTGCCGCAATATACCGAAATGCTACCGAGTCGTAAGTGCTGCGTTCCAACTTCCGGCTGGAGAAGACGCCGGTAGCATAACCGTAAAACAGAAGTGCCAGCAGCATTACAGGATTGTAGGGCTGTGAACCACGACCGGCATATGATGCTTTCAAAGAACGAAGGTCGAGTTGTTCTACAATCTCGACGACAAACCGGGCCAGGTGTCCTTCGGGCAACCAGTCCTGAACGGAAGGCGGTAGAAGATACAGCGTCTCCCGGTCAACTTCGATAAACTTTGGTTCCATGTGTGCCTCCAACATCTAACCAATTGATATTGCAGGCGTAATGTACACGAAAAAACGTAGAAAAGCAAAGGCAAAATAACATTTATATCAATTATTTCATATCGTTACAGAAACTTATCAACCACTGGCGATGCCTGGCTTGATGCAATAAGCCCGACAGACTCCTAGGCGGCGGACATCAATCGTAGCGCCCGTCAGCAATGACGGGCGAGGATTGAAACGGCCAAAGGTGCGGACTCTCTGACTCGTTGCTCAAGCGTAGCGCCCGTCAGCAATGACGGGCGAGGATTGAAACGGTCCTGTCCTGCGCCCAGATCATAGTGATGATTAGTAGCGCCCGTCAGCAATGACGGGCGTTTAAATCAATATCCGCAATTGGCGTCAACCGATTATAGCAAAGGAAAGAACGCCCATTATGGCAACGTAATTATTTTGACAGGGTCATTCGTGACGAAAAGGAAATCCGGGATTACATTCACCACAACCCTCTAAAATGGGAACATGACGGGGAAAACCCGGCAAATCACCCGTAGGGGCGAACCTTGTGTTCGCCCTGAATATTATTGTTGAGGCAATTTGGGCGAACACAAGGTTCGCCCCTACGGAACCATTGTTTCTCTTCAGCAGGTCTTTGAATGATTAAACAGAACAACCCGCCCCTCCCCTACTCATGCCGTAACGCATCAATGGGGTTGAGGCTGGCCGCCCGGCGCGCAGGGAAAAACCCGAACACCACACCGATAAAGGCGGAGAAGACGAAGGAAAACAGGTTGATGCCCAGGTCAAAGAGATAGGGAATGCCCATCATGCCGGCGAGGAATATGGAGGCGGTGGTTGCCAGGGCAATGCCGATCAGGCCGCCGATACTTGACAGGACTACCGCTTCGATGAGGAACTGAAGGAGCACTTCCCGCTCCAGGGCGCCGATGGCCAAACGAATACCTATTTCCCTGGTTCGTTCGGTGACGGATACCAGCAGAGCATCGTCTCCGATGGCAGGCCCAACCAGGAACCCCGAGTCCAGGAGGGCCCGCTGGACCTCTCGGGGATCGCGCGAGGTTCGCACGGCGAACTCCTTGAAGAACTCGGCGTGTGGCCAC
>CAYSWG010000018.1:252-12705 GCA_964434465.1 uncultured Geobacteraceae bacterium | reverse complement strand
GATTCCGCCCACCAGCAGACTGACAGCCGCCACGGCACCGAGGAGCATGGTCAGGATCTTCGTCGTAGCCGTGAGCGTTTCAGCAATCTGCCGGGTGTCCATAACCCGGAAGTCGTCATCTTCGTTGGGACCAAGATTGCGCCGCTCGCGCAGCAATTGGGAAAGCTGCTTCTTGACGGTATCGATGGAGGCGCTGTCCCTGGCTGAGATGGTGATGCGGTTGATGTCCTGGTTGCCGCTGATGCGGCGCTGCACGGTCCGCAGGGGCATGATGACCACATCATCCTGATCGGAGCCCATGGCCGACTGCCCCTTGGCTTTGAGCAGGCCGATCACCTCGCAGGAAAACTGCTTGATACGGATTTCAGTACCCACGGGATTCTGCCGTCCGAACAGTTTGTCCCGTACCGTCTCGCCAATGACGCAGACCGCCTTGCCGGCCCGTTCTTCCGCTTCCGTGAACACACGCCCGCCGGCCAGTTCCCAATATGCCGCCGGAAAATAGTCGTTACTGCTGCCGGACACGACCGTGGACCAGTTTTTCGCCTGGTAGACGGCGGTTGCCCCCTTGTTGACCAGGGGCGCAACCCGCTCGATGCCGCTGATCTGATTGCGAATGGTCTCAAGGTCGGCATTCCGGAAACTGGGCGCTCCTTCGGAACCGGGGCCGAACCGCTGGCCGGGAATGACCATGATCAGGTTGCTCCCCATGCTGGCTATCTGATCCGAAACGGATCTGGTGGCGCCATTGCCCAGGGTGACCATGGTGATGACGGCAGCAACGCCGATGACGATGCCGAGAACGGTGAGGAAGGAGCGGAGCAGATTGCGGCGAATGGCCCGCAGGGCCAGGTGCAGGGTATTCCAGAGCATCAGGCAGCCTCCCCGTTGGGCACGTCGCTGGCGACCTGACCATCAACGAACCGGACGACCCTGCGGGCATAGGCTGCCATATCCGGTTCGTGGGTGACCATGAGCACGGTGATGCCCTGTTCCCGGTTGAAGGACGTGAGCAATTCCATGATTTCCTGACTGGTGCGGGTGTCCAGATTGCCAGTGGGTTCATCGGCCAGGAGCACCGCCGGCCGGGTCACGATGGCTCGGGCTATGGCGACCCGCTGCTGCTGGCCGCCGGACAGTTCACCGGGGGTATGGTGCTCCCAACCGGCGAGGCCGACCTGTTCCAGGGCAGTGCGGGCGGCACGATGCCGCTCGGCAACGGGCTCCCCCCGATAGATGAGCGGCAGTTCGACGTTTTCCAGGGCCGTGGTACGCGCCAGCAGATTGAACCCCTGGAAGACGAATCCCAGGTAGTGGCGGCGCAGCAACGCCCGCTGGTTGCGGGACAACTGCTCCACCGGTTCGCCAAGAAACTGGTAGCTGCCGCTGCTGGGGGTGTCCAGGCAGCCGAGAATATTCATGGTTGTGGACTTCCCTGAACCGCTTTGACCCATGATGGCAACGAATTCACCGGATTCGATGGCCAGATCGATGCCCCTCAGGGCCTGGAACGCCGCCTGACCGCTGCCATAGGTCTTGGTTATGGCTTCCATGTGAATCAGCCGGTCGCCGTTCATGAGGGATTACCCACTGCCTCGGTGATGACTTCCATACCGGGCTTGAGATCTCCGCCGATGATCTCCGTCACCTTGCCATTGCTGGCACCGGTTTTGACCCGAACGGCAACGGGTTCACCGTTTCGCAGGACCCAGATTCGTGAGGCACCCTTCCCCGTCGGAGACTGGACGTTCCGTACCTGCCGGGGCGGGCGCGGCACCAGGGCGCTGACGACACTGCCGCCGGATCGTTTCTGGCCTGGCGCGGCAGTGACCGGCGTGAAACGCAGGGCAGCATTGGGCACCAGCAGGACGTCAGTCCGGGTCTGAGTGGTAATCTCGGCCATGCCAGTCATGCCGGGGCGCAGGGAGAGGTCATCATTGGCCACGTCAAGGACCGTCTGATAGGAAATAACGCCATTAACCTCCTTGGAGCCATAATCAACCCGCCTGATGGTAGCCTGATAGCGGCGGTCCGGCCAGGCATCCACGGTAAAGGACGCTTTCTGCCCGGCCAGCACCTGGCCCACATCGGCCTCGTCCACGTCCACCTGCAGTTCCATCTTCGCCAGGTCCTCGGCCAGGGTAAACAGCACCGGCGCCTGGAAGGAAGCGGCCACGGTCTGACCCGGATCCACGGAACGGGACAGCACGACGCCATTTATGGGCGACCGGATAGAGGCTTTGGCCAGGTTCGTCTCGTCAGACTGGAGCGTGGCCCGCGCCTGGCTGACACTGGCCCGGGCACCGGCCTCACTTGCCTGGGCACGTTTCAGGATTGCCTCTGCGGTATCCATTTCGCTGCGCGACGGCACCTTGCCGCCGGACAGTTCAGCCACCTGCCGGTACCGGGACAGGGCCGCCCGTGCTTCAGCCACCGTGGCCTGGGCCTGCAGCACCTGCGCCTCTGCAGCGGCAAGGCTGGCCCGGGACTTGATCACGGCATCCTGCAATTTAGCCAGATCCAGGCGGGCCAGCACCTGCCCTTTCTGCACCCGGTCATTGACGTCCACCAACACGGTATCGATAATACCTGAGAGCTCGCTGCCCACATCCACCTGGTTGGTGGGCTGCAGGTTGCCCGTGGCGGAAACGGTGACCACCAGGGAACCGATCTCCGCCGTATCCGTAACATAGCGGGGCTTGGCTGCTTCCCTGCCGGAGCGTACAACGAGTAAAATGGCAACAGCAATGATGCAGAGGATGGCAATGAGCACAAGCCAGCGCCAGGCAAAACGACCGCCGGGTTTCTGTGCCAGAAGTTTGTTCAGGGTGGTACCCCGGGGGTTCTGCTGAGGAGAAGTATCGTTCATGGCATTTCCTTACCGGTTGTTTGTGAATCTGGCAGGGCAGACCAGCCGCCACCCAGTGCCTTATACAGACTGACTACTGCGAGGACACCAGCTGACCGGCTACTGGCGAGGCTTTCTTCTATGGACAGCACGGTCCGCTCAGTGTCCAGCACCGTCTGGAAATCAATCAGACCACTGGTGTACCGCTGCGAGGCCATCTCGGCAGCACTGCGCGCCGCCTCGGCGGCACTGGTCAGCGCCCTGGTGCGTTCCCTGGTGCGCGCCAGACTGACCAGGGCATTTTCCACATCCTGCAGGGCAACAAGCACGGACTTTTCATAGCCGGCCAGTGCCTGCTCCCGCACGGCATCCTGCTGTTCCACCTGGCTGCGCAGCCGCCCGGCGTTGAACAGGGGTGCCGCCACCCCGGCAAGGAGCGACCAGGTGCCGCCATCACCGAGCGCACCCATGGTCAGTGCCTCAAGACCGATGGACCCGGACAGCTTGATGGAGGGGTAACGGGCCGCTTCAGCTACACCGACCCGTGCCGTTTCCGCGGCCAGCCTCCGTTCGGCGGCACGCACATCGGGTCGTTGCCTCAGGGTCTCGGCCGGTATGCCCACGGCGATGCCGTCAGGCACCTTCGGCATATCGGCATGTGCGGCCAGACGTTCATGGAGTGTCCCGGGCGGCAATCCCAGCAGCACATCCAGACGATGCTCCGCTTCGGCCAGATTGATCTCCAGACTGGGAATCTGTGCCCTGGTCTGTTCAAGGTTACTGCGCGCCTGCTCCACGTCCTGACTGGTAACCAGGCCGGCTTGGGAACGCCACTGGGTTAGCTGGAGGGTCTCCTGTTGCCGGGCAAGGTTGTCCCGGGCGATGACCACAAGCTGCTGCAGGGTACGATATTCCACATAGCTGCTGACCACCTCCGCCACCAGCGTGACCTGAGCATCCTGTAAGGTTGCCTCAGAAGCAGCCAGGTCGGCATCGGCCACTTCCACACCACGACGCACCCCGCCGAAGATATCCAGTTCCCAGCTGGCGTCGAATCCGGCGCTGAACAGCTCCCTGGTAGCGCCACTGCCGGTCTCGCTGCTGGAACGGCTGCGTCGGGCACTATAGGAGCCGCCCAGGTCCGGATAATACCCGGATGCCGCACTGATTCTCCGCGCTCTGGCCTGGCGAACCGCCGCCCGGGCACTGCGCAGATCATGATTTGCCCGCAAGGCATCATCAACCAACTGGGACAACACCGGATCACCAAAAACCTGCCACCAGCGGCCCAATTCACCGACCGATGCCGATGCAGCGGGCTCTGCAGCGGTTGTCTGTTCCAGCCGGCTCCATCTGTCCGGCACGTCCAGCTTCGGCGGCAAGTAGTCGGGGCCGACAGTGATACACGCCGAAAGGCCCAGTGCGGCGACCACGGTGAGGGTCCGGGGGATATATGTCATTCTCATGGTCATAGGTCTCACAATCATGGTGTACTCGCACGGGGCGGCTGCACGGCCAGGCCCACAGCGCCCGATCCGGCTTTGATCGCAGCAATCCCCGCCAAAGCGAAGGTCACCACCTGTTCGGCAAATGCCTCCAGGTCAGCAATGACAAAGGGAACCTCCGTGGCGGCAATTCTCTGCTGAGCCCGTTGCATCAGCACCGGGTGAATACACATACTGACAATACAGGTTTCACAGCAGACAACCTGCTCTTCAGAGGCATCGGCACCGAGCAGCTCCCGAAGAACGGCAAGGGTCTTTTCGCGCAGGGGAATAAACTCGGACTGCATTACTAACGCCAGGAGCCCGGTCGGGTTGACGAACTCCATCTGCGAAATGAAGAAATCCTTGTTATTTACATCGGCAATCCGGCGAATCAATGCCTTCATCTGGCCACGCAGACGCTCCTCGGCCGGCGCCGTCCCGGCCACACCGCCATCCTGGGGATGGGCTGCGATGGACTTGGCGAAGAAGTGGCGCCATGCTTCCTGGTAGAGGGCTTCCTTACTGCCGAAGTAGTAATTGACCGCAGCGATGTTCGCGCCGGCCCGCTTGCAGATTTCCGCAACCGTCGCATCACGAAAACCTTTCATGAGGAACACGTCCCCTGCCGCAGCCAGCAAGTTTTCCCTGGTAGTTCCTGTCCGTTCCTGCATCGTCACACCCCATCAATTCAAATACATATTTGAATTGATAATTTGAAATATCCATTTGCTCCTGTCAAGGGAAAAGTCATCCACAACAGCAGCGCCGCCAACAGGACAAATAACCATTCCACGGTATACTTCCATGTGATTTTCTTATGGACACCACGATCAGTTCATATCTGTCAATGCCAGCACTCGGGAGACGTCCATGCTACAGCGCAGCCTGCTCATCGTCCTCTGTATCCTCATGGTTCCATCGTTGACCCTTGCCGCAAAAAAATCACCCACCGCCGCCCCCTGAAGCGCCAAAGCCTCCCGTCGCCCAGGTCATGTTCGACGGCAAACCCCTGTTTACCATTCGGGAGAGTATTCTCTCCTTTACGCCGAAAGACCGCGCAACGATGATCTCGGCCCGCTTGGCTAAATTTGCCGAAAGCAACCAGTTGCAACCGGACAACATCACCACTGTTGAACTCGAGACTGCTACGGAAATTGCCTGTGAAGAAATGCTCATCATGGCGGTGACCGACAAGGATGCTGCCGCAGAGGGAAAGGAGAGGAAAGCACTGGCCGGGGAACTTGTCCAGAAGATGCGTACTGCCCTGAAGCAGCAACGGGAAGAATACAGTACCCGCAGCATCATGTTCGGCGTGCTCTACACCCTGGTCGCAACGGCTGTGCTCACTGGGCTGTTGTTTGCACTGTTTCGGTTTTTCCCCAGGCTCGCCGCCCGGATTCAAGCACTGAAAGGCAGCAGGATCCGCACCATCCGTTTCCAGAACCTGGAACTGCTCCATGAGGAGCGTATCACCGGCATGATTGTCCAGAGTGCCAAGGTGCTGCGTCTCAGCATAATTCTGCTGCTGCTCTACGTGTATATTCCGCTGGTGTTCAGCTTCTTCCCCTGGACCCGCGGCCTGGCCAGCACGCTGTTTGCCGTTATCCTCAGGCCATTGGGTGAAATCGGTGCAGCACTGATTTCCTATCTGCCCAATATCTTTTTCATCGTCATTATCGTTGTCATAACCAATTTCGCCATCAAGTTCTGCCGCTTCTTTTTCAGTAATGTCGGCAACAAAACCATCAGCCTGCCCGGTTTTTACCCGGAGTGGTCCGACGCCAGCTTCAAGATCGTCCGCTTCATGATCGTCGCCGTTGCCGTGGTCATGGCCTTTCCCTACCTGCCCGGCTCCGGCTCCCCGGCGTTCAAGGGGATTTCCGTATTTCTCGGCGTACTGTTTTCCCTGGGATCCACGTCGGCAGTGGCCAACGTCGTTGCCGGGGTTATTCTTACCTACATGCGCCCGTTCCGCATCGGCGACCGGGTAAAAATTTCCGATGCCATGGGTGATGTGACGGAAAAAACACTGCTGGTGACCCGGGTCAAGACCATCAAAAATGTCGAGATCACCATACCCAACGCCATGGTCCTCGGCAGCCACATCATCAATTACAGCACCTCCGCCGCCGAACAGGGACTTATCCTGCACACCTCGGTCACCATCGGCTACGATGCCCCCTGGCGCACGGTCCACCAGTTACTGATCAGCGCGGCCCAGGCAACGAACCACATCCTCCCGGAACCGGCACCCTTCGTTCTGCAGACTGCCCTGGACGACTTCTATGTCCGCTACGAACTGAACGCCTACACAGACACCCCCTCAGTCATGGCGCAGATCTACTCGGACCTGCACCAGAACATTCAGGACGCCTTCAACGAAGCCGGCGTGGAAATCATGTCCCCCCACTACGCCCAACTGCGGGACGGCAACCGGACAACGATTCCCGAAAATTACCTGCCCGCAGCCTATGAGCCGGACGGGTTCAGGGTCACCCGCACCGAGCTGTAATCCAAAGTCAAACCAGAAGAAAAATATATTTGCTCCCTGGCTGTCATAAATGCTATACGTATCAATTACCGAACCACGGGGTCCGACCCTGTGGTTTTTTATTTTTCTGCAAGGGAGTTTGTACCAATGATCAGCGCCAACAATGTGACCCTCGCCTATGGCAAACGGGTCTTGTTCAAAGATGTGAACATGAAGTTTATCCCGGGCAACTGCTACGGTCTGATCGGTGCCAATGGCGCCGGCAAATCCACCTTTCTCAAGATCCTCTCCGGCGAAATCCAGCCGGACAAGGGCGAAATCACCGTCGGCAACCGGGAACGGATCGCCGTGCTCCGCCAGGACCAGTTCGCCTTTGATGAGGAGACGGTCTTCAACACCGTCATCAGGGGGCACGAAACCCTGTACCGGGTCATGATCGAGCGGGAAGCCATCTACAGCACGGGGGATTTCAGCGAAGAGGACGGCATCCGCTCAGCCGAACTGGAAGCGGAATTCGCCGAGATGAACGGTTATGAAGCGGAATCGGAAGCAGCGGTACTCCTGAACGGCCTCGGCATTCCCGAGGAACTGCGCCACAAGAAGATGAAGGAACTGGAAGGTGGCGAAAAGGTGCGGGTACTCCTCGCCCAGGCCCTGTTCGGCAACCCGGATGTACTGCTCCTGGACGAACCGACCAACCACCTGGATCTGAAATCTATTGCCTGGCTGGAAGACTTCCTCTACCGGTTTACCAACACGGTCATCGTCGTTTCCCACGACCGCCATTTCCTCAACCAGGTCTGCACCCATATCGCCGATATCGATTTCAATCGCATCCAGGTCTATGTGGGCAACTACGATTTCTGGTACCAGGCAAGCCAGCTGAACCTGAAGCAGAAGCAGGACGAAAACCGGAAGATCACCGACAAGGCCAATGAGCTGAAGGAATTCATCCAGCGCTTCAGCTCCAACGCGTCCAAGGCCAAGCAGGCCACCTCCCGGAAAAAGCTCCTGGAAAAACTGACCATCGAGGATATGCCCGTCTCGTCCCGCAAATACCCGTACGTGGTATTCAAGCCGGAACGGCCCTGCGGCGACATTATTCTCGAGATCAAGGGACTCGGCAAGGAGATCGATGGTGTTGCCGTACTCAATGACCTGACCCTCACCGTGGGTAAGGGGGATAAAATCGCCTTTGTCGGCGGCAACAGCCTGGCAAAAACGACCCTCTTCCAGATCCTGGCCGGTGAACTGGAGCCGGACAGCGGCAGCTTCCGTTGGGGGGTCACCATTACACCCGCCTATTTCCCCAAGGAAAACAGCGAGTATTTTGCCAATGACCTGAATCTGATCCAATGGCTCGGCCAGTACTCACCACCCACGGAAGGGGAATCCTTTGCCCGGGGCTTTCTGGGCCGCATGCTCTTTTCCGGGGAAGAGGCCATGAAAAAGACCAGTGTCCTCTCCGGTGGCGAGCGGGTGCGCTGCATGCTCTCCCGGATGATGCTGTCCGGCGCCAATGCCCTGATTCTCGACGAACCAACCAATCACCTGGACCTGGAATCAATCACCGCCCTCAACAATGGTCTCATCTCGTTCAGTGAGGTGGTGCTGTTCAGCTCCCATGATCACGAGTTCGTTTCCACCGTAGCCAACCGCATTGTGGAGATTACCCCGGCCGGCATCATCGACCGGGTCATGGGCTTTGACGAATACCTGGAAGACAGCGAGGTATCGCGTACCCGGGACGAACTGTGGCGCGGGCACCAGGAACTTTCCCTCTAGCACCACCTGCCGGAATGCTGTGCATCCTGCCGTCATTTACGGCAGGATGCCTGCACGAGAAGACCGCCCCAGCACACCGCGTGACGCCAGCAAGCCGCTTCACATGGGCACTGACCAGGCTCTCGCACGATGGCACGCTCTGTGCGTATCACAACTACCTAACACACGGGAGGAATTACCTATGGCAACAGCAGACACACGTGAACTCGTTACGGCAGACGAAGCGGCTGCGGAACTTGCAACCACCTATCCACGCATACTCATGCTGCTCAGGGACGGGATTCTGGAAGGGGTGCAGGAAGAGGGCATCTGGTATGTGAACCGCGACTCCCTGCAGTGCCTCATCAGCCACGGCGGCGAAACGAGCGCACGCAGCAGTTGCCGGAAGTCCTGCGGTGGTAACTGCAGCAGTCACAACTAGAGTCACAACGCAGAAGGGGCCGACATACCCTGTCGGCCCCTTCCGTAGTGCACAATTCCAGTTCTTTCCTTCCCGCTGTTTTTCAACGTCGCCGAACCGTATACCCTGCACCCCCATGGTCATGGCATGCCCTGGAGGTACCGGAGGCTGGAGTACGGAAAGCGGACGGGTATCAGTTACTCACCCAGATAGGTATAGCCCAGCAGGGTCCGGTCCAGCAGTTCAATGAAGTGGCTGCACTCTTCGATGGAAACCTTGCGCTGGGAAACCCCCTTCTCCAGGTGCTCCCGAACCCGCTTCAGAATTTCCGGCCCCTTGTACTGGACGTACTTCAGACTCTCCCAGCAGGCATCGCCGTTGATGACCGTATCGATCATGTAGCCGGTCTTCTTGTTGAAGGTGATGTGCACCGCATTGGTGTCGCCGAAGAGGTTGTGCATGTCCCCCAATATCTCCTGATAGGCGCCGATGAGAAAAAAACCGATGTAGTAGTCTTCACCGCTGCGAATCTTGTGCAGCGGCAGAAACTTGGTCCGGCCGTTCTCCCCGACGAAACTGGTGATTTCCCCGTCGGAATCGCAGGTGATATCGGCGATGGAGGCCATGACCTCCGGCTTCTGGTTCAACCGCTGGATGGGCACGATGGGAAACAGTTGGTCTATGGCCCAGGAATCGGGTATCGACTGGAACAGGGAAAAGTTGGCGAAATAGGTCTGGCGCAGGCTGAGCTGGAAGTTCTGCAGCTCTTCGGGAATCGGCTTCATGCGCTCGACGATACCGTTAATCTTGCGAATGATCTTGCCGCAGAGCCATTCGGCGATGGCCCGCTCGTTCAGGTTCAGGTAGCCCAGATTGAAGAGGCTGACCGCTTCCTGGATGAGCTGGATGGTGTCGTGGTAATCCTCACGCAGGGAGTGACGGTCAATGCTCTTATAGATATCAACAAGCTTCTTGACCGTGGGCGACAGGTCACTGGGGTCGTCCAGCAGCGACTCGAAATCGGGCATCAGGTTGCGGGTGTTGGTGTCCAGTACGTTGGTCACCAGCACTGAATAGTGGGCGACCGTCGCCCGGCCCGACTCGGAAATGATGTTCGGGCAGTCGACGCCGGCCTGTTCGCAGATGTTCTTGATCTGGTAGACCACATCGTTCGCATACTCATCAACCGAATAGTTGACACTGGAGAAGTAACTGGATTTGGACCCGTCATAGTCAACCCCCAGACCACCGCCGATGTCCAGATACTGCAGGTTGACGCCCAGTTTCTTCATCTCCACATAAATGCGGGTCCCTTCGATGAGGGCATTCTTGATCTTGTCGATCTTGGTGATCTGGCTGCCGATGTGAAAATGGAGCAGGCGCAGGTTGTCCAGAAGGTCATGCTCCTTGAGAATATCCATGGCCGCCATCATTTCGGAGATGCGCAGGCCGAACTTGGCATCCTCGCCCCCCGAGGTGGCCCACTTGCCGGTCCCCTTGGACGAAAGCTTGACACGAATACCCAACTTGGGCTTGATGCCGGTCTTTTCCGACAACTCGATAATCTTTTCCAGCTCGAACAGCTTCTCCACGACGATGGTGATGTCATAGCCGATGCGACTGGCGTAGAGGACCGTCTCAATGAACTCCGTGTCCTTGTAGCCGTTGCAGAGGATGGGCAGACCGTTGCCCGTGGACAGGGAGATGGCGGCGACCAGTTCCGGCTTGGAGCCCACCTCCAGGCCGATCTCGTATTTCTTGCCGAACTTGGTTATGGCTTCCACCACCTGGCGCTGCTGGTTCACCTTGATGGGGTAGAAGGTCTGGTACTTGGCCGGATAGTCGTTTTCCTGGATGGCATTGCGGAACACCCGGTTGATACTGGCGATACGCCCCTCGAGAATATTCATGAAGCGGAGCAGGATGGGTGGCTTGATCTTCCGCTTGATCAAGTCGTCGATCAGAACACGTAGATCGATCGCGTTCTTGGAGTTGGGCGACGGATGAACGCAGATATTTCCCTTTTTGTTGATGGAGAAAAGGTCAGCACCCCAGTTGGTGATGTTGTAGACCTTTGCGGATTCGTTGATTGACCAGCGTTCACCAGGCATGAGCAGAACCTCTGTTAGTAATATGAAATTGCAGGGACGCCGTTTGCCGCGCCCGTGGTTGTAGCAAGCATTCAAGAGTGCCGCAAGGACCGCCCCTACGACAACCTGCTCCTGAAATCCCCGTAACCAAAACGGCGCACGACCAGTAATTCGCCCGTTTCCGGCTCAAAGGTGCAGATGGCCGGGTGTTGAATGCCGTTGAAGGTTGTGGTCTTGACCATGGTGTAGTGGGCCATGTCCAGGAACGCCAGCCGGTCCCCGGGCCGGAGCGGCCGGTCAAATGACCAGTCACCGATCACATCCCCTGCCAGGCAGGACGGTCCGGCCAGACGGTAGTCATGGGGCTTTTCCCCTGCGGCAAAACCACCCTTGATGCCGGGTCGATAGGGCATCTCCAGGATATCGGGCATGTGGCAGGTGGCCGACACGTCAAGAATGGCAATATCCATCCCGTTGCGTACCACGTCCAGCACTTCGCCGACCAGCAGGCCGGTGCCGATGGCAACCGCCTCGCCCGGTTCCAGGTAGACCTCGAGACCGTACTTCCCCTTGAAATGCCTGACCAGTTCCACCAGTCCGTCGATATCGTAACCTTCACGGGTAATATGATGACCGCCACCCAGGTTGAGCCATTTCATGCCCGGCAGGAACTGGCCGAATTTCTCCTCAAAGACCCGGGCGGTACGTTCCAGGGGCTCGAACAGTTGCTCGCAGAGAGTATGAAAATGGAGCCCTTCCACCCCGGCCAGGGACCGTCCGTCGAATTCCGCCCGGCGGATACCCAGCCGTGAATTGGGAGAGCAGGGATCATACATGGCCGTATGTCCTTCCGAATGCTCCGGATTAACCCGCAGGCCAACGGAAACCCGCCCCTGCTCCTTTTCCCAGAGAGAACGAAACCGTTCCAGCTGGGCAAAAGAGTTGAAAACCAGGTGATTGGAAATGTCCAGCAGTTCCACCACATCGCTTTCCTTGAAGGCGGCGGCAAAACTGTGCACTTCCCGGCCGAATTCCTCCCGACCAAGCCGTGCCTCCCAGGGGGAACTGGCACAGACACCGTGCAGGGTTTCCCGGATGAGAGGAAACACGCTCCACATGGAAAAGGCCTTCAAGGCCATCAGTATTTTAGCGCCACTGCGGCGCTGCACCTGGTCAAGAATCGCCAGATTATGGCGCAACCGGCCCAGGTCAACCACGTAGGCGGGCGACGGCGCCAGCTCAAGAATTTTTTCGATGTCGATGCCGGTCAAATTAAATATTCCCCTACACGTCTAAAAACGGTAAAGCTTCGGGAACGCCAGATTTGAGATTGATGGCGGTGGCGGCGACGA
>CAYSWG010000018.1:0-239 GCA_964434465.1 uncultured Geobacteraceae bacterium | reverse complement strand
CAGGTACGTCGAGGAGCCCCCGAGAAGTCCGACGCCGTCAGCGCTCAAATATGGCGTTTCCTAGAGATCAGGCCATTCGCCCTCGACAACAACATGGGGCAACCCCATCGCCGCCAGCCTGGCCAGGAACGGCTCAGGGTCGAACTGCTCCATGTTCCAGACGCCCGGCTTGTGCCACTGGCCAGTGAGCATCATGATGCCGCCCACCACCGCCGGTACGCCGGTGGTGTAGCTGATAG
>CAYSWG010000017.1:0-18637 GCA_964434465.1 uncultured Geobacteraceae bacterium | reverse complement strand
AATTAATTTCAACTAGATAACTAGACGAGAGCGTCCCACGATTTTCCCCGAAACCGGTGATCTATCCACATGGATCATTTATCCTGTTCTCTCCCCGTTCTTCCCACAACGTCCGGATTGGCACGGCAAACAGGCGGTCGCCAAAGGATGCGGTCGTTTCACCGTCGTACAGCACCACCCCGGCGCTGAAACGCTCGTCCGCGGCTTCCCTCAGCTTTCGCAGCCCGCGAAAATCGGCTGCCGTGACGGTAGCAGCAGCTTTCACCTCTATGCCGGACAGTTGGCGTCCTTCCGTCTCCAACACCATATCGACCTCGACGCCATCCTTGTCGCGGAAATGGCAAAAGCTGGTTGGAATCTCGCGCCAGCCGGCTTGACGCCGCAATTCCTGATAGACAAACGTCTCCAGCAGTTGCCCCATGAGCTGGCGGTCGGCCATGAGCGCTTCCACGGTAACCCCGAGCAGTGAGCAGGCAACACCGCTGTCCCCCAGGTGCAACTTTGGGGTTTTGATCAGGCGGCTCAGACGGTTTGTGTGCCAGGGTGGAAGTTCATCCACTAGAAATACGTTAACAAGCAGGGTCAGGTACTCGCGGATTGTTGGGCGACTAACCTGGAAGGGCGACGCCAGGTCGCTGATGTTGAGGAGCCGTGCTGTCTGCCCGGCGGCCAGCGTGAGCAGGCGCGGCAATGCGTCCAGCGCACTTATGCGCGCCAGATGACGCACATCGCGTTGCACAAGGGTTTCAATATAATCGCGATACCAGGCTGAACGGCGACGCGGCGTCGTACGCGCCAGGGCCGCCGGATACCCGCCGGCAACAATCCGTTCCGCCAGCTCTATACCCAGACGTTGATGGGAACCAAGCGTAAAATTTGCGTTGAACAGGTTGTCCAGAAAACGCCCCCTGACGCCTGCCAGTTCTGTCTGTGCCAGGGGGTGCAGCCGGAGGGTTTCCATGCGCCCAGCCAGTGAATCGGCCAGTGTCGGCAGGAGGAGCACATTGGCCGAACCGGTCAGGATAAAGCGCCCAGGGGTGCGATCACGATCAATCGTAACCTTTAGAGAGGTAAACAGCTCAGGCACCCGCTGCACCTCATCCAGAATAACCTTGCCGCTCAAATCGCCGACAAAACCCACCGGGTCGGCGCTGGCGGCAGCACGTAACACATCGTCATCAAAGGTAAGGTAGACGTATCCCTCAAGGTCGCCGATTTTGCGTGCAAGCGTACTCTTTCCGCATTGGCGCGGTCCATGTATCAGCACTACCGGCGAGTCGGCCAACGCTTCGTGCATCCGCTTTTGGATGAAGCGGGGATAAAAGATGGTCTCATTCATAGGGGAAAGGCTAGCACCGTTATCGGCTGATTGAAAGTTATTCGTTCGGCTAATTGAAAATTTAAGCTCGTCCGATTGAAAATATCAGTGTGCTAACCCATCAACTCGTTGTTCACCGGTTCACGCGCGTGTGCGCGTGAACCGGTGAACGTCCCAAACGGAACATTTATTTGATGAAACTCCAATACATCGATCGGACAAAAAGAAGTAGAGTCTTCCCCACAACTGTGATATCTGCGCGGCGTGTTGCCTCCTCGCCCGCAGTTGTCATATCAGCAATCAGGATGATATTTTCGGAAAATATCTGACAGCAGACAGTCCTTCAAAATCAACGTCCTGGGTCCAGACTGTCGCGTCATGTGTCTGTGCAGTGGCCAGAATAATACTGTCAGCCATTGGAATCTTTGCCTCCAGGCTCAGTTTTGCAGCCAAGAGAGCGATTGACGAAGACAATTCAATGATTCTGCCCTGATGCATTAATGCCGTTGCCTGGAGTGCCGAGTCTTCTCCGCATTGACGACAGACCACTTTGAACACCTCATACAAAATAATTGTCGGCACCAACAATTCCGAGACGTTGCCTAGCGGATCCGCAAAACAGTCGGCATTAGGGCCGTCCGAGAAATACTCAAGCCATCCCGATGAGTCCACGATGTTCACAGGCGGTCTTCCTCTCTACTCACGTCAGCATCAATCCCTTTGAGAAAGCCCCGCATTTCTCGGATATCCTTGGACGGCTTCAACTCGATCCTGTTGCCGTAGGCTATGACCTGCATCATCTGACCGGGAATGAGATGCAGGTTCTCACGGATCTCACGCGGAATCACAACTTGATATTTTGGTGAAAGTTTTACAGCATTCATGACTTACCCCTATCGATAGCTATTTCGTTTAACAAAATAATATTCGATAAAAAATACAATAGCAAGTCTTGATTATTCGCCTGCTTGCAACTACGTATTGATGCTCTCGCACATTGTCATTCCCGCGTCGATTTTGATCGACAATCCCGACTGTACCCAGTTAATCAGGTGACTTGGACGTACAGGGGGCGTACAGGGGGGACGTTGGTAGGTTATGAAAGTTATTCATGTCTACCATCTTCCTGCTCAAGTCCAGCCCGCATGATCGCTTCTCTTGCCGATGTGTGACTTCTCCCGGTCATTTTTCCGAGCAGGGCAAACGTGGCGCCGGCTTCTTCATAGGCGCGCAAGTAAAATTGCCGTCGTGCAGCGCTGACGTTCCGGCTCCGACTGGCGCCGAGAATCTGTTGGCAATTGATTCCGCTCTGCTTCGATACATCGAGTAAAATGTTGTCGATGGTGTTCTTCGCTACCTTGCCGGAGCATTCAGATTCATACAGGACCGAATCGACAAAATCGCCGTTTCCAAGTATACGGGCATCCGACGACTCCCGTCCTTCCGAACCACGGCCAAGGAGCGCCGAAATCCCTCCCGCGCTCCTAACAAGACCACCTCCCCGCAATTCGTTCCGACACCCCTGGCCAAAGCCTGCCGAAACAAAATCACGATAGCTGCGAATGGCTGACATTTTTTGTGAAGAAAACCGGGACAGAACTGCTTCGACATCTTGTCCGGTAAATTCATTTTTGCCCAATATAACGGAATGACCGGCAAACGGATAGGTTGCCAGATCTTCCGGGCTTGTCACTATTCCGGCACGCACAGGGTTCAGATGTATATAGCGAACAAGCTCAAGAAAGTAAGGTTCTTCTTCCACCACGATGCTCTTGAAACGATTCTGGAACAGATGCCCTTTGCGCTTGTGACGAAGGTTGCAGGTGACTGCATGGCCGGTCATGAGCCGCCGCATCATTGGTGACAATAGGCCCTTGCCGGGTCGCAGCAATAGATGGAAGTGGTTGGCCATCAAAGCCCAAGCATAGAGACGCGGCCCATCCGGTTTGTTGATTTCGTCGGAAAGGCGCTTGAGAAAGCCTTGCCGGTCTTCATCACAGCGGAAAATATCACCGCCTTCTATGCCCCTAGCCATTACGTGGTGCACCAAGCCGGGTATGTCTATTCTCGGTTGCCTCGACATAGTCTCCCCAGTTTAAGACAATAACCTTCATAACCTACCAACGTCCCCTCAGGTCTTCCCGTCCCCTCAGGTCTTCCAGGTCTTCCCTGCAGTATCCATCACGTGGTGCCTAAGTACCGTATGCTATGGTAACCTGTCAATAATTCTAATGATTCCCCTTGCCGTTACACAATGCCGGGTTATTGCACCCGTTCGGCAAAAAACTCCCTGCGCTCCTCTTCGTCCAGCCTGCCCTGGGTCAATTTCACGCTCCTGGGCCGGCCGTAAAAAATATCCTTTGACGTGAAAAAGCCGCCGCCCTTGAGGACATCGGAATCCGACGGCTGTTCGTACAGGATGATCCTGGGGAAAAAATTCCCGACATTTCTGAATGATTGCTGTTTCTCCACGGCGCTCAAGACCTCTTCGGGCAGGGGCAGAAAGCCCTGTTCATCGGTGCTGAGGGGTCCAAACGGCCCCAGGAATTCCATCTCCCCGACCTTTCTGGTAATCCCGACCGTCTGCAGCATGTTTTTCGATAGGGGAATGCTGAACGTGCCGTAAGGCCTGTTGGTTTCCACGTCACCAAGCTCCCAGTTCACCCCAACCACGAGCATGATCGTGTTCGCTATGGCCGGAGAACCGTCGGGCAGCAGAAGGGTAATGCCTTTCCGACTTTCAGCTCTTTTTTCCGGGCCACCGGCCGGCTCCCCTGCCCGGCCCGTCCCCGCAAAGACGACCAAGGTTACTGCAATCACCGCTGCAACCGCCATGGTGGATTTGTAATTATTCTTCATAACACTTTTCCCACGGTTGCGTGATAGGGTACGCCGCTGACCGCCCTCAGCCGCTGCGGGCATTGTAGATGAGCCCACCGTTCCGGGCATATTCCTGCAGGACGGCCACGGCCTTCTCCCGGTGGATATCGCAGAGAACCTGGATCCCCCGCAACTGGAGGGCGGCGCGCCAATCGACCAGTTTCGGCCCTTCGTCAAAGCCGATGCTCCGGGCGTCCTCATCCCGTGCTGCCGTGACGAGACGCCTGATGCCCGACCAGGGCAGGGCGCCGAAGCACATGGCGCAGGGTTCAGTGCTGCTGACCAGTTCGTGGGCCGGCAGTCCGGGGGCACCCAGGTCAAAGGTGCCCAGGGTTCGCTGCGCCAGGGCCAGGGCAACCATCTCCCCGTGGAGGAAGGACAGCCCTTCCCGTTCCACGAGATTGACCCCCAGGGAGAGCAGCTTACCCGAGTCTGCTTCGAAGACCGCTGCGGCAAAGGGCCCGCCGGTCTTCTCCTGCACATTGCGGCGTGACGCTTCGATAACGAAATCGACCCGGTCTTCGAGCTCCGGAATGCAGCTCACCGAGGTCGTGTAGTCGGCCAGCCAGGTCGGTAGAGTAAATTCGATCTTCAGAATGGGAACAGCCATGGACAGACCCTCTTTGGCAGCCCGTGGAGGAGCGTGCGCCAATGTTTCCATCCGGAAACTCCGGATGTGAAACTGGTTGTTTGCAATGTGGAAACGAGGTATTCAGCTCCCCACCAGACTCTTCTCCACCACCTCGAACACATCACGGGGCAGGTCGGGCAGGGCCTTGATACGGCGCAGTTGCTCCAGCATCAGCGCCTGCCGGGCCGGGTCGAGACGCTGCCAGCGGGTCAGGGGGGTGAGCAGTCGGGCAGCCACCTGGGGGTTGACCGGCACCAGCCGCAGCAACTGGTCGCCCATGAAGCGGTAGCCGGAACCGTCCGGGTCGTGGAAGCGGGCCGGGTTGGCCTGGCTGAAGGCGCCAACCAGGGAGCGGAACCGGTTGGGGTTGGTCAGTTCGAAGGCCGGGTGCGCCAGGAGCCGGGCCACGTGTACCAGAGTGTCGGGCAGGGTGGCCGTGGCCTGGACCGAAAACCATTTGTCCACCACTTGGCGGTCGTCCTGCCACCGGGCGTAGAACTCCTCCAGGGCCAGCGACCGCTCGGGGCACTCAGAGGAGGCCAGGGGCGCCAGGGCGCCCATGACGTCGGTCATGTTGTCCGCCTCCCGGCACTGGGCAAGGCACGCGGCGCTGATATCCTGGTCCCCCAGGGTCATCAGGTAAGCCAGACAGAGGTTGGCCAGCCGCCGATCACCGGCCCGGCCGTCGTCCACGGCATAGGGAGCAGTGCTGCGGCACTGCTTCCAGATGGCAAGAAAATCGTCCCGCAGCCGTTCGGCCAGGCCTTTGCGCACGAACTGGCGGGCCGTGTGCAGTGCCGTTGGATCAGCAACGGCCATCAGTTCGGCCAGATAGGCTTCCGAGGGCAGGGTCAGGGCTTCGGCCAGGAAGGCCCGGTCACCGTCGCCACTGGTGAGGACGGCACGGAAGGCGGCCACAAAGCCGGAATCCAGGAGCAGTTCCCGGCCGGCATGCAGGTCGGCCACCAGATCGAGGATCAGCTCCACGGCCAACTGCTGGCCCGCCTCCCAACGGCAGAAGGGGTCCGGTTCGTGGGCCATGAGCAGCACCAGTTCATCGTGGCTCCAGGGGTAACTGAGGCGCACGGGCGCCGAAAAACCCCGCAGCAGGGCCGGCACCGGCGCGGCGTTCAGGCCGGTAAAGACGAAGGTTTCCTCCGCCTGGCGGATCTCCAGGAGGCGGCTGACCGGCCCGGGGACCGTCTCGCCGGCCAGGCTGCAGGGGAGCTGCCGGCCGTCCCGGCCCAGCAGGCCCATGGCCAGGGGGATGTGAAACGGCAGCTTGTCCGGCTGGCCCGGGGTCGGCGGGCAGGACTGGCGCACGACCAGGGTAAAGGT
The DNA here is from genome assembly GCA_964434465.1 of uncultured Geobacteraceae bacterium. Taxonomy (GTDB): domain Bacteria; phylum Desulfobacterota; class Desulfuromonadia; order Geobacterales; family Geobacteraceae; genus RPRC01. The sequence goes on along the minus strand of CAYSWG010000017.1, from coordinate 12,470 downwards.
ACCCGCCGAGGCGTCAAAAGAGCCGCCCAGTTCCAGCTGCGGCGTGCCGGCCTGCTCGTACCAGCGGCGGAACTGGCCCAGATCCCGCTGGCCGCCGGCCTCCATGGCCCGGACAAAATCCTCCACGGTCACCGCCTGGCCATCGTGACGCTGGAAGTACAGGTCCATCCCCTGGCGGAACTTCGCCGCCCCCAGCAGGGTGTGCAGCATGCGGATCACCTCGCCCCCCTTGTTGTAGACGGTGACCGTGTAAAAATTATTGATTTCCATGTAGGCATCGGGCCGGACCGGATGGGCCAGGGGGCCGCCATCTTCGGCAAACTGGTGGGTGCGCAGCAGACGTACGTCACTGATGCGCTTCACGCCCCGGGACTGCATATCGGCGGAAAACTCCTGGTCCCGGAAAATGGTCAGCCCTTCCTTGAGGGAGAGCTGGAACCAGTCACGGCAGGTAACCCGGTTGCCGGTCCAGTTGTGGAAATACTCGTGGCCGACCACCTCTTCGATGGCCTGGAAGTCGTCGTCGGTGGCGGTGGCCGGGCTGGCCAGGACGTAGCGGGAATTGAAGATGTTCAACCCCTTGTTCTCCATGGCGCCCATGTTGAAATCATCCACGGCCACGATCATGAACAGGTCCAGATCGTACTCCCGGCCGAACACCTGTTCGTCCCAGGCCATGGATTTCTGCAGGGAGCGGAGGGCATGGTCGCACTTGTGGCGGTTCTTTTCCTCCACGAAGATGCGCAGGGTCACCTCCCGGCCGGAGCAGGTGGTAAAACTCCCCTGGTGGCAGTGGAGATTGCCGGCCACCAGGGCGAACAGGTAGCAGGGCTTGGGGAACGGGTCGTGCCAGACGGCGAAGTGGCGGCCGTCGGCCAGGTCGCCCTGCTCCACCGGGTTGCCGTTGGCCAGGAGGATCGGGTAGCGGGTCTTGTCGGCGACGATGGTCACCGTGTAGACGGACAGCACGTCGGGCCGGTCCGGAAAGTAGGTGATGGCGCGGAACCCCTCGGCCTCGCACTGGGTGCAGAACATGCCGCCGGAACGGTAAAGCCCCTCCAGGAAAGTGTTGTCCTGGGGGCGGATCTCCGTGGTGATCTCCAGGGTGAAGGCGGCGGGAACGTCGGCAATGGTCAGGTTTTCCCCGTCCAGCGCATAACGGTCTTCACGCAGGGGAACTCCGTCCAGGCCCACACCAAGCAGCACGGCACGATGACCATCCAGGCGCAACGGTTGCCCCGGTGCAGCAGCGGGGTTGGCACGTAGTACCATTCGCGACTGGACCCGTGTGGTCTCTTCACCCAGCTCGAAGCGGAGGGCAATGGTGTCCACCAGGTGGGCCGGCGGCTGATACTCTTTTCGGTAGATGGTGGCGTGGGGAGTAGTGTCGCTCATGGGAACCTCGCTGTAATGATTCTTATGGCGCGGAAGCCACGACGATTGCCTTTCCGTTCCACTCCACTTGTCCCGCGAACCGCTGCTGTGCGGCTCATTTCGCTCCGGCCCGGAACTCGCCCGGACGGGATCAGACAGTCGGGCCGGTTGTCGCTCCATTTTGCCTACAGCATCTGGATCTCGGACAAAGTCGTGTCACGGATCAGGCAATCGATGTGAATTCAAGTGGCTATGAAAAAGGGCGGGTATACAACCCGCCCCTGCGATGTAACGTTACCGATCGGGAAATGAGGGATTTTTCGTTCTGGCAAGGAAAGCGAGGGATTGCGCGGAGACGTACCGGGGTACGTCGCACAAGCGGGCCCGAAGCTTGACACCGCCAGGGCGGAAAAGAACCATTTCCGCTCTTACTTGGGGACCTTCTCCCAATCCTCAAGAAACTTCTTAATGCCCGCATCGGTCAGGGGGTGCTTGGACAGCTGGGCAATGACCGAAAAGGGGATGGTGGCGATATCGGCGCCGATCAGGGCCGAGTTGAGCACATGGATCGGGTTACGGACGCTGGCAACGATGATTTCCGCGTCGTAACCATAATTGTCGAAAATGGTGCGGATCTCTTCGATGATGCCCATGCCGTCCTGGGAGATGTCGTCGAGACGGCCCACAAAGGGCGAGACGTAGCTGGCGCCGGCCTTGGCGGCAAGCAGTGCCTGGAGCGGCGAGAAGATCAGGGTGACGTTGGTCTTGATCCCTTTGCCGTGCAGCGCCTTCACTGCCTTCAACCCTTCCGGAGTCATGGGGATCTTCACGACGATGTTTTCGTGAATGGCGGCCAGCTCTTCCCCTTCACGGATCATCCCCTCGTGGTCCAGGGCGACAACCTCCGCCGAGATGGGCCCATCGACGATTTCGGTGATTTCCTTGATGACTTCCATAAAGTTACGGCCCGATTTGGCGATCAGCGACGGGTTGGTGGTAACGCCGTCCAGTACGCCCAGGGCATTGGCTTCGCGAATTTCCTGCACATCGGCAGTGTCGATAAAAAACTTCATCTGCTTCCTCCTGATTACTGTTCCTGTGTTGTTGTATGGTTACTGTCCCGGAGGTATTTCTCCAGGCATTCCTGTGAACAAAAATAGATGGTTTTGCCGGCGACTCTGCCGACAACGGCGTCGCCCCTGGTGACAAAGGTGCCGCAGACCGGATCACGGAACGTTTCCACCTCGCCGGCCGGTCGGCGGGAGCGAGGCAGACTCCCGCGAATGATGCTCTTTACCAGCAGAAACAAGGCATAGCCGATCAGCAGCAGGAAGACCAGTCTGAGCAAAATCACTGTTCCGGTCCTTTCAGATTTTCGTCACCCGCTGTCCGGGCGGCAACTCCGCCAGCAGCTGGGCAATGGTTTTCCCCAACCGGGGATGACACGCCTGGGACGCGATCTCGGCCAGGGGGACCAACACAAAACCCCGCTCATGGAGCCGGGGATGGGGAATGATCAGATCGGGACCATCCAGGAGGAGATCATCGAAGAGAAGAATGTCCAGGTCCATGGTCCGCGGACCCTGGGAGAAGGTCCGTTTTCGCCTGAAGACCGCCGTCTCGATCCGTTGCAGTTCCGCAAGGAGTTGGGGCGCTGTCAGGGATGTCTCCAGGCGGAGCACCCCGTTGAGGAACGGATCCTGATCCACTGGCCCCTGGGGGTCCGTATCGTAGAAGCCGGACAGCCCGGTGATGCGCGAGCCGGGGATCCTGCCGATTTCGGCAACGGCCCGGAGCAGGTTCAACTCCCGGTCACCCAGGTTCGACCCGAGACCCAGATAGGCAATGGATTCCATGCTGTGGAGTAGACCACAAACACTCTTGTTCGTCAACTATTGAGTACTTAACGGGAATTTACGCCTGACCCCCATCAGCGGTCCCGGTCCGGATTGAGCAGGAAGCCGAGCACCCCGCCCACCACACTGCAGACCAGAGCGCCGAAAAAGGCACTCCAGAAACCGGAAACGTCGAACCCGTCAACCAGCCAGGCGGCCAGGCCGAAGAGAATTCCATTGATGACCAGGGTAAACAGGCCCAGGGTCAGCATGCGGATGGGCAGGGTCAGCAGCTTGAGCAGCGGCCGCAGGAAGGCGTTGAGCAACCCCAGAACCAAAGCGGCAACAATCAGGGTCTGCCAGTCGGCAACGTGAATGCCGGCAACGATCTTGACCGCCACCACCAGGGCGACAGCATTGATGAGCCATCGTACGAGAAAACCTTTCATTGCAACCTCCGCAAACGTGAAACCACCCAAAATTCCGACCGTGGGGGCACATGGGGACAGACTATCACAAATGACAAGAAAATTCCGCTCCGACTCAAAGGAAACGTGCCGGATTGGAATTCAAGCAGTTTCCTTCCGGAAACTCCGGATGTGAAACTCCGTCGTGGACGAAAAGAACCCCTGGCGTTTACACGAACGGGAAACAGGCTATCATTACCCTACGGCCGGGCTCCACACCACGGGAACCTGCCCATCAGCCCCCCCAGGAGGAGTACCATGGAACTGTTCAGCAACGACAGGGACGGCCTGCTGCCGGTCGAACGTGACGCCTGTGCCATAATCTGCTACTGCAACAAGCTGGGCATGGCAACCCACGGCAACCTGCGCCGCACCATCGAAGCACTGGTAAAGATGGGCCACCGGGCCGGCGAAATCAACGGCGAAGGGGACGGCTGCGGTGTGCTGACCGACATTCCCCGCCTGCTCTGGCGGGAAGCTCTCCAGGAAGCGGGGCTGAACCCCCAACTGGCCCATGAGCCGACCTTTGCCGTCGGTCATTTCCTGGTGCCCCGCACCGCCCTGGCCGCCAGACCGGACCTGCTGGAACAGGTCCTCCAGCAGCTGCGGGCAACGGGCCTGGAAATTCTCCTGGAGCGGACCGGCCAGGTGCGCAGCGACGCCCTGGCCAGCAACGCCCGCCGTGATGAACCCCTCTTCTGGCAGCTAGCCCTGCGCTGCCCCGATCCCAAGGGGGCAGCCGCCATTCTGGCCACCCTGGCCCTGGCCGTTGAGCGGGAAACGCCGGTCCATGTGGCATCCCTCTCCCCAGACGTGGCCGTCTACAAAGTGCACGGCGCCCCGGAAATCCTGCCCCGTTACTATCCGGACCTGCAGCGGCGGGATTTTCTCTCGACGGTAACCATCGGCCACAGCCGCTATTCCACCAACACCCTGCCCACGGTGCTCCGGGCCCAGCCCTTCGGCCTGATCGGCCACAACGGTGAAATCAATACCATTCAGCGCCTGCGGGACGAGGCGCGCATGCTCGGCATCGACCTGCCGGCCGGCGGCAGCGACTCCCAGGACCTGAACCGGCTCCTGGAAGGACTCATCTTCCGCCACGGCCTGTCCCTGTTCGCCGCCATGGAGCTGGTGTTCCCGCCGGTGGTGAGCGAAATGGCCCGCATGCCCGAAGAACTGGCCACGCTCTACGGCCTGTTCCGCCGCTTCCTTGCCGCCAGCGCCCAGGGCCCGGCGGCGGTCATTGCCCGCTGCGGCGACCGGTGCGTCTTCAGCGTGGATGCCCTGGGCCTGCGCCCCCTCTGGGTCGGTGAAACGGAGGAGGAATATTTCGCTTCCTCGGAACTGGGCGTTGTGCCCCACGGCGAGGTGCTGAGCGACCCGCGCCCCCTGGCACCGGGGGAGAAACTTGGTGTCCGCCTGACGCCAGGCAGGGCAACCCGCATCTTCGAGCACCGGGAGCTGATCAGCGAGACCCTCCTCGCCCTGCGCAGGCGCACCGACCTGACCGGGCACGGCCGGGAGCTGTTCCCGGCCACGGAACTGCCGCCTGCACCGGAAACCAGCAACCCCTCCTTCCAACGGATGGCGAAGCTGCGTCAGGAAAATCTCCTGGCTGCCAACGGCTGGAAGACCAGCGACCTGGTGGCCCTGCGTCAGGCGGCCCAGCGGGGCCGGGAACCCATCGCCTCCCTGGGCTACGACGGCCCCCTGGCCGCCCTCTCCACCCTGCGCCAGAACCTGGCCGACTACTTCAAGGAGCAGGTGGCAGTGGTGACCAACCCGGCCATTGACCGGGAGCGGGAGATCGAACACTTTTCCACAAGGGTCTGGCTCGGTCCCCGGCCGGTGCTGCGCCGGAGCGGCCACCATGCGGTCATGCTGGAACTGCCGCTGCTGACCGGCGGTCGACGTGACACAATGGGCACGGATGACCGCCCTGCAGCAGCAACGGCCGGTAGCTGCACCCTGGAAGACCTCCTCGCCTTCTTTACCGGCGGCCATGGCCGCAACCGGGTCCTGTCCTGCACCCTGCGGGCCGGTGAATCCACCGAAGAAGCGCTGACGAGGCTGCAGAACGAAGCCGTCAGCGCCGTAACCCGGGGCTGCCGCCTGCTGCTCCTGGACGACAGCGCCGCTTTTGGGGGCAGCCGGTCCTACCTGGATCCGGGCCTGGCAACAGCAGCGGTCCACGGCTGCCTCCAGGCGGCCAAAGGGGCCCAGGGCGAAAGCCTGCGCCGCCGCACGGGCCTGGTGGTCCGCTCCGGCGCCCTGCGCAGCCTCCATGATCTGGTGTTTCTCCTCGGCCTTGGTGCCGATGCCCTCTGTCCCTACCTCATGTGGGAACTGACCGCGGGCGAAACGGGTGGGCTGGGCAGACTGCTGGGAGTTCTCAAGGTTGGCCTGGAAAAGGTCATGTCCACCATGGGCACCCACGAAATCGGCGGCTATGGCCGCTACTTCGCCGCCATCGGCCTGTCCGATCCACTGGCAGCGGTCTTTGCCGTGGCCAATTTCTGCGGCGGACCAGCCACGGGCGTCACCTTCGCCTCCTTGACTGCGGACAGCCTCGAGCGGCGAACCATTGCCCGCAGCCGGACCCGGCAACCAGTGGAGAACCAGTTTCGCGTCTATCCACGCATCTGGAAACTGGTCGGCCAGGTAGCGAAAATGGAGGAAAACTATGCGGAACTGTCCCGCCTGGTCCGCTCCCTTGAAGAGGAACAACCCCTGGCCCTGCGGCACCTGACCGACTTCCGCTTCCGGGAGGAGGGCGCCGTTGACCCGGAAACTGTGGATCTTACCGTGGGTTGCCATGATCTGCCCCTGCTCATCTCCGCCATGAGCTTCGGCTCCCAGGGGGAAACACCCTTCCGCATCTACGCGGAAACTGCCCGACGCCTGAACATCATCTGCATGAACGGCGAAGGGGGTGAGCTGGCCGACCTGCTCGACGGATACCGGAAAAACCGGGGCCAGCAGATCGCCTCCGGTCGCTTCGGCGTCACCATGGAGTACCTGAACTCCGTGGAGGTTCTGGAAATCAAGGTAGGTCAGGGGGCAAAACCAGGCGAAGGAGGACACCTGCCGGGCTTCAAGGTGACTGAGAAGATCGCCGCGGCCCGCCATGCAACACCGGGCGTCAGCCTCATCTCCCCGTCCAACAACCATGATATCTACTCCATCGAAGACTTGGCCCAGATCGTCGAAGAACTGCGCACCGCCAATCCCCACGCCCGCATCTCCGTCAAGGTGCCGGCCGTGGCCGGCATCGGCACCATCGCCCTGGGCATTGCCAAGGCAGGCGCCGACATCCTCACTATCAGCGGCTACGACGGCGGGACCGGAGCGGCCCGGCGCCACGCAGTGAAATTCGTCGGTTTCCCCGTGGAACTGGGCATACGGGAAGCCCACTGTGCCCTGGTGGAAGCTGGCCTGCGCCAGCGGGTGGAACTGTGGGCCGACGGCGGCGCCAAAACCGGCCGGGATGTGGTGAAACTCATGCTCCTGGGTGCAAACCGGGTCGGCTTCGGCACCATGGCCATGGTGGTCATCGGCTGCACCGCCTGCCGCGGCTGCCATCTGGGAACCTGCCATGTGGGGATCGCCACCCAGATCGAAACCCTGGAAGAAGCCCGGGCCAGGGGGCTGAAACGCTTTGTCCCCCGGGTCCTGGAAAACGGCGTCATTTACCAGACTACCTTCTTCCGGGCACTGGGCCGGGAAATCCGCACCCTTACCGCCAAGCTGGGCTTCCAACGCAGTCAGGACCTGGTGGGGCAGGCCCAACTCCTGGAACAGAAGCGAGGCATGGACCGTCTGGACCTGGACACCCTTCTGGCGCCCGTTGCCTCGCTGCCAGCCAGCAGGGGTCCAGACACGGTGCGCATCATCCGCAAACCCCTCAACTATCTGACCTCCCTCATCTCCGGCCTGGTTACAGAGGCATTCAGCAGCGGCGACGAGCGGGTCCACTACAACGACGACAACGCCTCAAGCTCGGACCGGGCCATCGGCACCTACCTGGTCGGAGCCCTGCTTCGCGCCCGAAAGGAAGGGCGCCTGGACGGGGTTCGGGAAGCAGTGCTCCATTTCCGTCGGGACTCCATTCCCGGCAACGGCCTCGGCGCCTTCACCGACGCGCCCTTGACCATTCTTGTGGAAGGGGGTGCCCAGGACGGTGTGGGCAAATCGGCCAACGGCGGCAAGATTGTTGTGCTGAAAGGGGAAAACCGCCATGGGGTTCGGGTTGGCGGATCGGTGGGCAAAGGACTGGCCTATGGCGCCCAGGGGGGGACGTTTCTCGTCCAGGGTGATGCGGACAGCCGCGCCTGCATCCGCCTGTCCGGCGCCGATGTGGTCCTGGGGGGACGGCTGCGCCGATCCGTGGACGGTGCCCTGGGCTCCCTGGCAGAGCGGGCCAACCTGAAAGGCTTCGCCTTCGAATACATGACCGCCGGCCGGGTCGTGGTCCTGGGTGACCCGGGACCCTGGATCTGTTCAGGCATGACCGGCGGCACGGTCTACTGCCGGCTCGACCCTGCCCAGGGCATGGACCGGGAAGCCCTGCGCCACCGATTGGCCCGGGGTGCCCATGTGGACGTTGCCGACCTGGAGGAAGAAGACGTTGGTGCCGTGGAGGAACTGCTCCTCCAGTATCACCGCGAACTGCTCCATTCCCACCAGGACGAGGAGGCGGACTGGCTGGAGGAGGTCATCGGCCACTGCCGGACCACCTTCGTGAAGATTGTCACCGCGCCGGCCCCGGAAACCGTGCCCGCCGACGAATGATGGCCAAGCGCCCGACCATCGTAGCAGCAAAAAGCCCCGGATCAGAGTATCCGGGGCTTTTTGCTACGAAAACAGTTTGCTGAGCAGTGTGCGCAGCCAACCGCCCTTAGGTTTTCCGGCTTTGGCGAAGTTCTCGCGAACTTCCTTCATGAAGATGGCAAGCTCGCTGGCCCCCTGCTCCACCTGTGCTGTCTTTTCCATGCGCTTCCTCCTGTGAAAGTGTCAATAAACTCCATGTACAGCAACACCCGGCCGGAACCGCATCGGGGTTCGGGGGTGGAATCGTGCCGGCGCCGGCACCACGGACACACGACGTAGCAGCAGAACACATCGCCGTATATCGGGGAACTACGGTATCTGTGTTGAAATAAGAAGAAGACAGGCAGAAAAATTCAACACGCAAAACCAGGGGAATACTACGCATTTTCAGCTTATTTTCAAGAGAAATCTGCAGAAGTGAATGAATTACATGTCATATCGGAACCGTGTTCAGATCCGGAACCGTTCAACCTGCTCGCCGTCGAACCGGTGATCCACGTGCAGAACGCTGGTCGTGCCATTGCAAACCGCGCTCAGACGACTGGCGGCACCCGGTTTGGCCTTGGTGTAGCGGAGCAGGATGCGAGCCGCCGTTTCCAGCAGTTCCGGCTCCATAAGACCACGCACCAGTCCCAGGGGGCTGCTCCCCTCCTCCCAGCGCAACCGGACGTCACCGGCTCGGGTCATTGCCTCCAGGGCGTGATTGTCCCCTTCATCCCGGCCAATCACCACCTTGGTCTGTGGTCCGATGCGAAAGTGGCGGCCATGCTTGAGCAGCACGAAATCCTCCGGCAGCGGTTCGGGCACATGGTCGAATACATCCCTGATTTTCGACAGGAAGGAGGGCTCGGTGAGCAGACAACCGCCAGCCGGATTTGGATACTCGCCAATGCCGAACGTTTCGGCCAACTGAATCTGTTCCTTGCGGGAACGGCCGGTAATGGCCAGCAGGCGGGTTCGGTCAACCCAGCCTTCCTGTTCCGGAACCGTTGGCGGCAGATGCTGTGCAGAGAGGGGACGCAGCAGCAGGCCGGTCAGGCCGCTCTCCCGTTCGATGAGACGCAGGGCATCACGGCGCTGGCTCATGGGCCGTTGACCGAGGACTTCGCCGGTAATGACGAAATCGGCGCCGCATTCCGCCATATGGGCTGCAGCCTGGCGAAGGAAAAATATCTTGCAGTCGATGCAGGGATTCATGCCGCTGCCATAGCCATGGCACGGATTCTTGATAACGGCAAGAAAATCAATGCCAAGCTCCACGACTTTCAGGGGCACGCCAAGGTGCTGCGCCGCCCGCACTGCTTCAGAAACACCTGGTTTCTTCGCGCTTTTACACATGAAAAAGGGCGAGGTGAAATTGAGTGCCTCCACGGCCAGACCCTGCTCGAGCATGACCCTGACAGCCAGTATGGAATCAAGCCCTCCGGAAAAAAGGGCAAGTGCTTTTCGTTGAACCATGAGAACTCCTTCCCCAGCTCTTCCCTCCAGGAGAAGGTGGTCAGAAAAGGCTATCACACCGGCCCGCACAAAGTAAAGCAGCCGCTGGCCGCCTCGCCGACCGGTCGATCAACAGCTCGTGCCAACCAGTATTCTCCGGACCTTCAAGTTTTCCGACGTTTGGCCGATAGGTATCGGGTAGTGCCGTGTCCCTACCCGACCGGTGGGGACCCCCGAGGAGGAAACCATGGAAGAACTGGTGAAAAAGGGCGCCCTGGGCACCATACTCTGCTCGTCGGGCATCATCACCGAGCAGGATATCCGCCTGGCCCTGGAAGAGCAGCACCGCTCCGGCTGCCGGTTTGGCGAGGCCCTGGTCAGCCTGGGTATCGTCCAGCAGGAGGATATCGACTGGGCCCTGTCCAATCAGCTGGATATCCCCTACGTCCGTCTCAGCGAGCAGAGCATCGACCGTAGCGCCCTGGCGCTGGTTCCGGTGGAACTGGCCAGGAAATACAACCTGATTCCCATTATCCGCACCGGCGACGAATTGCGCATCGCCCTGGCCGACCCCCTCAACCGGGAAGCGGTAGAAGCGGTGGAGCGGGTCTCCGGTTGCCGGGTTACCGTGTCCATGCCCATCATCCGGGAATTGCGCGAGATGCTGGACCTGTTCTACGGCCCGGAAGAAGCTGCCTTTTCCTTCGGCTTCACCTCCCCGTCCTTCAGCCAGGCCATCCTGGAACAGATCAACAGCGACCGGAGCGGAGCCCGACTCCTAGAATACCTGATCCGCTTTTTCCTGCAGAATGGCCTGTCCGTCCTTACCATCCAGCCCGTCGACAGCACGGTACGCGTAGCCGGACGTGGCGGCCGACAGTTCCGGGAAATCGGCCGGTTCCCTTTGAGCTCCCATGCCGAACTGAGCACCCACATCCGGAAATTTGTCCGGCTGGTGGGCTGCCGCGAGACCATCCTCCAGGGAGAGTTTTCCTTCCGCCATCGGGATACGGAGGTCCTGTTCCGCATTGCAGCAATCCGCGCCATGGCCGGTGAATGCCTGACCATCCGCCTGCAGCCGGAACACGCCCTCCCCGCCACCCTCGAGCAGCTGCAGCTCCATCCGGAAAAACTGGAAAAGCTGCGCGCCCTGGCCGCATCGGGTGGGGGACTGGTGCTGGTTCCGGCCTGGGACCAAGGCGAGCGAAGCCAATTCCTCGCCCTTTTCCTGGAAAGCTGCGACACGGCCGGCAGGAACGTCATGCTCCTGGGCGAAACCCTGGGCACGGGCAAGCGGCCGTTCCCCCGTATCCCCTTGGCCGATACCGAACCCGAAACCGTCGCAACGCTTCTGGCAGCACTGGCCGAGCACGCCCCGGACACTATCGTTCTGGAAGACGCAACGGACAGCCGTACCCTGGCCCTGGCCTGGCGCTTCGCCCTGCGCGGCACCCTGGTGGTCGCCGGTCTTGCCCGGGGCGGCCTGGCCGGCGCCCTGGACTACCTCATCCATGAACGGCAGGCCAACCGGTCCCTGGCCGCGGGAGTACGCGGCATTGTCGCCCCTACCACCGTACGCACCCTCTGCCCGGCCTGCAAGACCGCCGACACCACCATCGCCGGCGAACAGCCGGCCTCGGACGCCGCCAGATATCACGCTCCCGGTTGTCCGGTCTGTCGCTATTCCGGCCACGGCGACACCCGTTACCTGGTGGACGTGGTTCCTTTTTATCAGGCGTTTCAGGATCGTTTCGCCACGGCCCGGGACGGCGATGAATTGCTCGGCTACCTGGCCGGAGCCGGCTACCGGACCGTCGCCGGGGATTTACTGACCTTGTTGCAGCAGGGAGAACTATCCGTCGACGAGTACATGGCGGCACTGACCCGCTAGGACTCAGGGAGAGAACCTATATGGCACGCATTGACGCACTGTTCAAGATGATGCAGGAACAGGGAGCCTCGGACCTCCATCTTTCCACCGGGTCGCCACCCATCTTCCGCCTTCACGGGGATATGCTCCGGCTTAACTTCAAGGCCCTGTCCCATGAAGAACTGAAGGCAATCATCTTTGAAATCCTGAACGAAAAGCAACGGGCTGATTTTGAAGCGAGAAGAGATCTGGACTTTGCCTATGCCATCCCCGATTTTGCCCGATTCCGCGGCAACGTTTTCATGCAGCACAAGGGGATCGGCGCCGTGTTTCGCATCATCCCCGGCAAAATTCTCAGCGCCGACGATCTGCATCTGCCGGAGGGGGTGCGGAAAATGACCCTGCTGAAGAAGGGGCTGGTGCTGGTCACCGGCCCGACCGGCTCGGGCAAATCAACCACGCTGGCAGCAATGATCGACCTGATCAACAGCACCCGCAAGGAGCATATTCTTACCCTTGAAGATCCCCTGGAGTTCATCCACGAGAACAAGGAGTCGCTGCTCAACCAGAGGCAGATCGGCGAACACTCGGAAAGCTTCACAGCTGCCCTGCGCGCCGCCCTCCGGGAGGATCCGGACGTGATCCTCGTGGGCG
>CAYSWG010000016.1:0-19153 GCA_964434465.1 uncultured Geobacteraceae bacterium | reverse complement strand
TGAATTTATTAATGTAAAGCCGGAGATATACGGCAAAGGTCTGGATTTTACTATTCTTGAAAAATCTAAAGAAAGTCAACACCAATTATTATCTAATATTATTTATGAATATTTTGATAGAAATTTTTATTCTTTGTCACCATCTCAGAGAAAAGAAAAGTACCTTGAAGAATCTCGACAATTAGCAAAACAGTTAATCTCGGAGGGTACGGATCCTGAAGAGGCGATATCTTTTAGTACTAAAGTTAGAATTGTTGAAACATTATTGCAAAAAATAGCTTTTCCATTTTCAGTTTGGTCGCGAATTAATTATCTTACAGAGTCTGATGATTATCGTAAAGTTTTTGATCAAGAAGAATTAGTTACTTTGGTGGATTCATTCAAAAATAAAGCATATAATATGTCGAGAATTGTAGCAGCAATAGTGTAGAGTGTTTGAAATATATAACAAGGAGAGACCTGTGTCTAAACAACAGATATTGTTGATATATAATCAACTCGATCAAAATATTCAAAGAAATCCAACACTTCTTACAAAATTATATAACGAATTAAGTAAGATAACATCTACAGCATATCAACACTCCATGCATTCTGATGAAGGATATTGTTTCAAGTTTACATTACCAACTACAGCTGTTCTTGGATTATTTAATCTTTTGAATTTAGATAAAGTAGCAGTTGGTAAAGCATTTCAAACTGATTGGAAATATCCAAATCATGCAATGATGTATAATGATCCATATTATCATATCTTATTACTCATTATATATTATGGAATTCGCAACAATAATGATCAATTAATTAATAATTCATTGTTTATACTATTACAAAAACTTTGGAACGGTCGCAAATATCTTTATATAAAGAATTGTGATAAACGAATTATGAATTATTTAGTTAATCATATGGTTACTAAAAAGCATAACATTTCAAAATTTGATACACCATTGGCTCTTTTAACAAATTATTTCGTTCCAACTTTGCTTAAAAAATATCGACCAGAAATATTAAATAATGTATACAGATTGAGACAATTATTTATTCAATCTTGGGCAAGAATTGATCAAATGTTTGCTTTTAACCCGATTGTCGATATTAAAACAGGGAAAAAGAGAGCACAAGGAGGATTATTACCATTATATATGAAAGCATACCAAGAAGGATTATATCAATCTACTCCTATAGTTATGAAATCGGATTCAGAAGAAAGTCCAACGTTTGATCAATATTCAACAATTCATAATCGAGATAATATAATAAATTCAACTGCTGATTTTATTACTATGAATTTAAAAGTAGTATATCCACAATCATTTATTAATGAAGTAAATAAATCCACTAAAGTATCAATAAAAGTAATTGAACAAATGTTGGATGCTCTGCATAATCATAAAAATTATGATTTGATTCATGATGCGTTAATAGTTATATTATCTCGAGTCAATGTAGTAGATAAGAATGATATTTGTAGTAAAGAGTTTATGAATAATGTAAAAAAGAACATTATATCGTCTAAAAATACAGAGGATATAAGAAAATTACAAAAAATCTTACATATGATAGCTTCTAAAATTTTTGAAGACAGTTTAAGTTTAAATTTAAATAATTATGGAAAAGCTCAACAAATGCAAATTTTGAACGTAATATTATATGGATTAATTTATAATTTACAGAAGTATAATTGTCATAATGTTAGTATGATTATTTAATCGGCAAGATCTTTAGAATAGCTCTTGCCGATTAAAAGGAGTTTTATAAATGGGAATATTAGATATTCTAACTGGTCCATTATTCCGTAAAGGTGGATCGATTACGGAAGATTTTTTTGGATATGAAGGAGCTACATTAACTTCATATTTAAATACAGTTTTTTCTGATGGTGAACCACATACAGATGTTTTAAATTTTTTTTATCAACAATTATATCGAGAATTCGCTCCAGATATAAATGGTTATACCCTTGTATTTTTTATCCCTCCAGATTTATCTGGTTATGAACATAATTTAGAAGGTTATCAACATTCATTATATAACCAAACGAATCCATCAAGTTACATGGGCGTTGTTGGAAAAATTATGACATTTGCCGCTGTAGATTTTACTCCACCACAAACTCAAGTTCGGACTGAAAATATTTCAACTCGAAGTGGATCAATCCCAATTGCTGCTGAGGTATCTGAATCTGAAACAATTTCAATAACATTTATAGATAATCATCATTTGGATATTTATATGTTCCATCATCTTTGGATTGAGTATATTCGTGAAATTCTTGAAGGAACAATCGCACCAAAAAAATCATACTATTCTTCAGGAGATCAAGAAACCTCTAGTGTTTTGGATGTTATGAATAGAATTGATAATGAAAACTATGGGGCAATTGATTATGCTGCATCTTGTTATATTGTTAAATATCGGCCAGATATGAAGGCAGTTACATATGTTTCAAAATGTGTTGGTATTTTTCCTCAAAGTTTACCAAATAAAGAATTAATAGGATCCAGAGCAGTTAATGAAATTATTACTCTTCCATTCACATATTCATGTACAGGTTTCCGAGAATCGATATATATGGAAAAGAGTAACAATTGGATTTTCGGAGAATTAGATGATGTCGTTTCGAGATTTTCATCCCATTGTGGAGGTGGTCTATTATTTGGAGGTTTTCTTGGTGGAGTTCTTAACAAAGTTCTTGGGCCAACAAGTGGAGCTCTTAAGAATTTAACAGGAAATGCGGCTAAACTTGGAGGTATTGTTGGTAATACCCAAGCATCGATTTCAAGTATGTGGAAGTCTATAAAAGGTGTTGCTACACCGGATGGTTTTTCTAAAATATTTCGCGTTAACCCACCCAATGAAGATTTATAATAGAGGATAAATTATGCCGTCATCTTTACCACGACTTAATTATACAACTCCTGAAGAGTTTATAAATTATTATTATGAAGTTCTAAAAGCAGATTTGGGTGTATATGATTTACAAATTAGTAAAGTTGGATTTGTAGGTTTCTTTTTAAATCTGCTTGGATATACACATTTTGATGTAAAACAATATTATGATAGTCTATTCAAAGAAGCTTTTGTTGGAACTGCACAAACTGAAGAAACCCAATATTTACATGCCTCTGTTTATGGATATATTCCTTCTTCCGCGACTGCGGCTACTGCAACTGGTACGATTGAATTTGATATGGTGAACTGGTTACCCCGACGGCCAGTTGGAGTGGTTCGTCGGGAAGTATTTGTTGGTTATAATACAGCTTCTAGAATATATACTCCTTTAGCTAGTACATTTAAATATTCAATTTTCAATAGATGCTATTTATAAATTTGTTGAAATTGAACAGAATGGAGCATATTATTATTTTGTGGATATTATAACGAATGATGGAACGAAAATTTCGTTACCATCATCATCTTCAATAATTTCTGCTCCATTATATTCGACTTTGCAATATCTTAAAAAAGAAGTGTTATTTGCTCTCAAACCATATAATTTTGGGTCTTACCAAACTTATTATTTTGGAATTGATTCTGGGTATTTTCTTTTTGATCTTGAAGTATATGTTACTGAATATAATTCAGTAGTAGAAGAACAATATGCTGTTAAATATACAAAATATCTTGAAAAGGGAAGTGATAAAAGTGTTTTTTTAAGAAAGATATCATCAACTAGTTATGTAATTGAATTTGGTTCTGGATCTCGTGGAAAATGGATTTCTGGAGCGAATATTAGATTAATTATTAAATCAACAAGAGGTGCCGCTGGGAATTTAATTGATAAAACAAATTTAAAATTACAAATTTCCGGCGACCTTTTGGCTTTTGATTATAATTATAATATCGCAAATCAATTAACGAGTACAGTTCAAACTGTTCTTCAACAACCCCTTGTTGATTTTGAATACTCTGAAAACGGTGTTGATTCTTTAAGTGGGGAAGATTTACGAGATGTAATTATAAAATATATTCAAACTCGTGATAATTTAATAAGCCAACAAGATTTTTATAATATTGCTGAGAAATATCTGACTGACTTTAAATTTCTTTTTAAGAAGTTTAATATATTTGATAATATTTTTTATCTTTATAGATCCTTTAGAGATAGAAATCAAACAATTTTTTACACAACAAGCCATACTGAGCCGGTTATGAATCTCAAATATACTACACGGCTAGGTTATAATATTACTGCTGTTGCATCAACAACTGGTGAAGGAACTCTTGCAACGGATGTTTATGGTTATTCTATTGTAGCAATTGATAAATGGGGGCAATCCCTACCTTCTGCAATTGCTACAGCTCATGTTAATAATACCATTGGAGAAAATTCTGTTACAATTACATGGGAGCATGTGCCATATGCAATATCTTATCGAATATATGGAAGAGCATTTGTATCTCAAGATCGGTATTGGGAAATTCTTATAACTGATCCACCATTCACAACATATTCATATATAGATACTGGAACAAATGGTATTTTAGAAATGAAACCAATGGTATATAAATTACAGGATATGTATTATAATCCACAATTTACACTTGATAATAAATCTTTTATAAGTCCTTATGTATATAAAGGAAATACTAGAATGAATTATTATGAAGGATATCTTGTAAAAGATTTAACACGAATCGAATTTTCAGATATTATAACAGAAACAAGTGCACTTGGAACCGGATTTGATGCTCCTGTTATATATCTAAATTTAGAATATGATAATATTGCGCGAGAGACAATTATAAAAGTTAAATCATATCAGAATATCACTAATCTAGTATTTACAATTTCTATTATTGGTGATAATCTAACAATTTCGAATAAACGAATGACTTGTTTTCCTTATTTGAATAATTATTTTGAATATAAATATTCAAATAATAAGACGTTTGGTTTGTTCGAAGATCAAATTCAGATACAAGTCCAGGGCGGTCTCTCTAATTCAATTCTTACCAATAATTCTGGGGATTATATAATTAACGCAGAAAACAAAATATTAAAAATTAAATTTAATGATTCTAGTGTTGGTTATATTAATGCTTTTACAACAGTTATATTGACAGAAGGGACAATTACTGCTGCTCAATTAGCGACTAATATAAATGCGGCAATCGGCTCTCCAATTGCATCTGTTTATATTGATGATAATGGTGATTCTAAGATTAATATTATGCCGCCTTCTGGTGATATTGTCTATAATATTTTTATTGGTGCTACTGGATCCACATGTTTAGATGTACTTGGGTTAATTGGGAATGATACTAATCCTGCTATTTTAAATGGTCCGCTCGTAACTCGAAGATTTATATATAAAACTGATAAATTTTATCAAATGATAGATGTATCCGATCAAATTAAATTAATAAGATATAATGATGGAATAAATTCATACTTAGTTAACATTCCAGTTATGAGTTATGCATTATTTGAAACCGATAGTGAATATTATCTGGATAAAATTAAGAATTTTATAACATATGCCTCATTTAATGAAAACCGAATGGTAACCGATAATGTTCAATGTAGATTTTTAAATTCTTATATACTTAAATCACCATTTATAGAATCAATATTTCTACAAAGTGGAAAAATTTTTTCAAATTTTGAATATATTTTTCTATCTCCGGTTATTGACACCAGAAATAGTCCACCTCCTATATCTATTAATGGATCTAGATATCGTATTGGTTCTTCTCCAAGTGAGGCTTTTGTTGGTCATGAGAATAAAATAGCAATTTATAATAATGAATGGTCTTTCTATTCACCATTGATTAATGATTTTGTTTTAGACCTATATGATAATATATATTATAGATGGGATGGAAATGACTGGACACATATTCCAGATATAAGACTTCCATTAAAGATGAGAATTGAAGTGAAGGCCGATATCGGATATGTTCAAAGAAACAAAATTGATATAGTTTCTGAACGTGAAACTTTGGAAATGTTAGTTGCGGAATATTTACAAAAAGGTTTTTCAGGTTCATCTATAACTTTTTATAATAGTTTGATAACGGAGTTTGTGCATACTGGACGACCTTTTATTAAATCTGTCCAAGTTTTTGTTACAGATTCTTCAATTATTCCAAATGAATTAAATAATGGAATTGAAGTGAAAGCGGAAAATGATATTTTAACAAGTTTTGTAAATAAATTGGATATTGTGAAATATACCCCACCAATGATTTATTGGGATATAGACAATATTTCAATAGTAACTAATGTCGAATAATGGAAGATTTTGGGGGCGAAATGTTACAAAAACAAGGAGTGATAATAGCTCCAGACGCATTATCTAATCAGATGTTTTTAAATCAAGATCAACGAATTCTTAATATGATTCAAGAAACGAATAAGGTTGATATTACTGATTATAATGTTTCTGAATGGGTGAAATGTAGACAAAACCCGCTCTATTTTATTCTTAATTATGTTTATTTTCAAGAAATTGGTGGTAAACGTAAATATAATAAAGACTTGTTGCATGATAAATTTAGGCGAGTTGTTCGAGCAGTGTTTAAATATCATATGGTACTTTTATTAGCTTCTCGACAACTTGGAAAAGCTTTATCACTTGATACACCAATTCCATTATTCGCTGGTGGTTATGTGCCGATGAGGGAAATAAAAATTGGTGATTTGATATTAGATGGTAATGGAAATTCAACTTCAGTTATAGCAATAACAGATGTGATGTATGGGCGCACATGCTATCAGCTTGAATTTGATAATGGGGATAATATAATAGCGGATGAAGATCATTTTTGGAAAGTATCAAATTTTACATATGGATTTATAGATAAGATTCAAACGACTAAAGAACTTTTTGACATTCAAGCCACTAACTGTTATGTTTTTAAAGTGGAAAGAAAAAATGATAAAGTGTTAGGTAAGTTTAGGAAATTATATTTAAAAAAAGTTTCTAAAGTCGAGTCAGTCCCAGTTAAATGTATTCAAGTTGCTAATTCCGATGGTATGTTTTTATGTGGAGAAAGTATGATTCCTACTCATAATTCAACTATTGCCGCAGGTATTTTGGCATGGGCAGCTATTTTCTTTCCTTCAAACAGAATTGTTATTTTTAATTTTAGAAAAGATGCTGCTCAAGAGAATTTGAGAAAGATTAAATATATAATTAAAAATCTCCCATCTTGGATGTTAGTGCCAAATTTATCCAGAAGTGATATAAAAACTTATCTAGAATTACAAAATGGTTCACGAGTCGATACTTTTTATCCATCCACAACTGCGGATCCAAACACATTGGCTCGGTCTCTTAGTGTTCCTGTTTTATATATTGATGAATGTGCTTATATTCCACATATGCAAGAAATATATGGAGCTGCGCAGCCAACTCTTTCTACTGCAAGAGAACAAGCTGCTAGAAATGGATACCCATATATGATTTTAATATCTTCCACACCAAATGGTGTTGAAGGAGATGGAAAATTCTTTTATGAAATGCATGATAGAGCTATAGACTCAGAAGATTTATTTATTAAAGATTCTGAGTCGATTCTTGAGGATTGGGTTGTCAATAGTGATAATATAATTAAAGATCCTACAAAAAATAGTTTTATTAAGGTTCGATATCATTGGTCGGAGAATCCTGTTAGAACAAAAGAGTGGTATGAGCAGCAAAAAAAAGAATTGAATTTCGATCAACGAAAAATTAATCAGGAATTAGATCTTTTATTTGTTGGTGGGACAAATTGTATTTTTGATGATGATACTTTGCAAAAATTTGTATATGTTAATCGAACATCAGTTATTGAATTAAACAATCAAGTTAAATTAGATTTATTCCAAACGGAATTAGATCCAAAAGATTACTATTTAATAGGAGTAGATACTGCTAGTTCTATTAAAGGTGCATTTAATGCGATTGAGATTTTTTCATATAAAGAATTTATACAAATTGCGGAAGCTAATGTTCGATTAGGATCTTTAACAAAATATGGTGAAACCATTGATAGTTTATTTCAATGGCTTTATAAAATAGTTGGACAAAGAATTATATTATGTATTGAAAATAATTCAATTGGAAAATCTATTATTGAACATTTATTATATCATGTTAAAGATTTTAATTATATCTCTTATATTTATAAAGATTTTAAAAAGAGCGAAATCCCAGGTCAGGCAGTCAATATGCTTGAGCATGAATATGGAATAAATACAAATACAAGAACAAAAGAACTTATGATATCTTTGTTATATGATGCTTTAAAAGATCAACCAAGTAGAATTAAATCACAAGATTTAATTGGCCAGATGTCTTCAATTCAACGGTCGAATCGTGGAACTATTAAAAGTTCAAGTTTTAGTGATATGTTTATGGCGGCCAGTTTTTGTGCTTATACTAGAAAAATGACCGAACTCCAGATCTTGCCACTTTTAGATTATTCAAATTCACAAATTTCACAAAACTTTTTTCAAAGCATTAAATCTACAGCAGAAATGATGAATACAAAGTTAATTATTAAAAATGATAATAATCAATCAATAAATGAATTTATAGAAGCGCCAAAAACTAATGATGAAGATAAAGCGTTAACTGAGTATTATGAATCCAACATAATACAGGGTGAAGATTGGCGGATATTTATGCCAATTATATCTCCATTTGAAAATATATAAGTTATTATAAGAGGCATTTAATTATGGCAATTTCTAAAATACCAGGTTTGAATGAAAATCTCATGAAACAAGCTATGAAACAATATCAACCAAATATACAAAGACCCCAAACTCCAAATTTGGCTGAAGATGAATATAAAGCATTTAAAAAGATATCTTCTCCCGCTATGAAGAAGATGTTATGGCCATCAGTTATTGCAACAACATTATTCGACCCAATGTATGCTGGCCCGATGATGTCTAAAATGGGAATAAAATCTGGTATTGTCGATAGCGCTTTTAGTGCTATTGGTGGGCTTGGATATTTACTTCCACAAATGTTATCTCAAGGTCTCCGAACAAGGCGGCAGGGATATGAACGACAATTTGCATCTCAGTTAGGTGGTGTTGGAAAAGGAGCACGAGCTTTTGAAGCAATAAGTACTGCTCGGTATCTTATGAAACTTCCAGGAGTTGTTCAACAATTATTTGGTGGGGGAACTGGTATTCTCAAACATTCTCCAAGACCAGAACATCTTTTAACAGGAACGACTGGAAATGTAATTCTCGGGAAGGGATCTGGTGCGGTATCTGGTGGTGGACTTTTAAATAAAGGATATGAGACAACTAAATGGATTGGGGATTTACTCACTGGTGGACATATCTCTGGAGCTCTTGCAAGTGGAACTAAAAAAGGTGGAATAGCTGGGGCGATGTCTTCTGGTGTTGGAATGTTAGACAAGGGAATTTCCAGTTTATTAAGTTCCCCATTAGGTTTAGTTATGGGAATGACTGGTGCTCAAATTGGTTTATCTATTTGGAAATCAGTTAAATTAGCCAAAATAATACCTAAGAAACACTCCCCTGATAAATTAGGTCAAAAATATTTTGGAATGGATACATCCGGTCCAGTAATGCAAAGAATATTACAATTAGCTGGTACAGGCAAGGTGGATCCACAAACATTATCTTTTATGGCACTCCAAGTTATAGAAGGTGATATTCGCAAGTCGAATATGTTATTAGCAGGTCTGAGAGGAGAAATTGCATCTGAATCGGATTTTTTACGTCAAGAAAAAGAAAAAGGTGAAAAAGGTTTTGGAGAAAAATATGGTACTAATATTTTGGATGAAGATGATAGAGGGATAATATCAAAAAGTTTAGATACTATTGAGCGAACTTTGTCTACTATTAAAACTAAATATGATCCATTTACACAACTCACCAATTTTGCTTTTGGATTACTGCGTGGCAAAATAGTTTTGCCACGGCAAGAAACTAGTAAAATAGCTAAATTATATGGGTATGATGATGAAAAGAAAATGATGAAAGAAAAGGCGGCGTCATTTGGAGCGAATTTTGATCAAACAAGATTAATTCATATTCCTTCCAGTAGAATAAAAGATATGGCGCTCACTACTGAAGCTAAACAAATTGCATTAGCTTCTGCTATATTTGATACCTCTCGTTTTATGCTAGCAGAACTTATGACAATAAGAATATCTGGGTTTGGAATTGAACAAAATATTCTCCATAGAAAAGAACCAGGCAAGTTCAAACAATTCTTTTCAGATATTTTAGGAAAAGTCTTCAATTTACCCGGACTTAATGCTCTTGGCAATATTTTAAAAGTGGCCGGGAAAGCTGTTACTTTTTTGCCTAATAAAATATTTGAATTGGGAGGGAAAGCTCTTTCTGGTACACGAGATTATTTACTTGGAGAGAGTTATAAAAAACTTCAAGATCAAACTGAATTTGCGAAAGCGGCAGGATTACATATTCCTGTTGCTGAGAAAGCTCAAGATTATATAGCTAATGGATTACCACAACAATTAGAGCGTATAAGATCCATTCTTTATAATATTTATTATGTTAATGATGAAATGCTTCGTCTTGAAGGTGGAAGTGCTACTAGAGAAGATGAAATGCAAGTTTGGAGTGCGACTGAAAAAAGATATTTAACAGCGGAATCTAATGAGATTGTTGAAGAAGGTCATAAACTTGCACTAAAAGCTATTAGGGATAAAGCTTTTCGAGAAGGTCCTCTTGGAAAAATTTTACTTTTAGGGAACTTTTTAAATGTATTTAGTAAGAAGAGCTTAAAAGAAAGAATGTCAATTGCTGAATCCATGGAAAGAATGCAGAAGTATGAAAGGCGGATAAGTGGGTGGGAGACAAAGATAACTGGAGAACCAGTAACTTTTGAAACTGAGCGGGCTGCTACATCTATTTTGGGAGATATAAGCTCTATTAAAACAAAACATGCCACCCCAACTATTTCAATTGAGGAACTGGAATCAGAATTGGCGCTTCAGAGCCTTCCTGGCCAACTTGGATGGCAGATGGGAGCGACAGCAGCAACTACTGCTAGTGGAGTCTTAGCAATTTTACTTGGAATGCCAATTGGTGGAGCGGAATTTCTAGTTGGTGGAGGAGCATATGCTGCGGCGAGAGCATGGAGACAGAAAAAAATTAAAGAAGATAGAGAAAATGAAATTAAAACTCGAAGTGGAACGGAACGAATTATTGAACTTCAGGAAGAGTATTTTAAACAGACCCATGCTGAACGAATGAATTTAGAAAACGTAATAAGGAGGCATCCATTAAATCGGACATCTGAAATTTTAGTAAAAGGTACAACAAATGAAAAACTTGATTTAATTGCTAGTTATCTTGGTGATGATAAAGGTAGCGTTTATGAACTTCTTTCCCCAGGACATCGTTATGCTGAAGTGACTGTAATTGGAAAACCCATTGATGAGGATAAAAAGATTTCTGAGATTCATAAAAAGCCCTTAGAATTAGAATTTCGACAAGAAAAAGAACTTCAAAAAGAGAAAAGTGAACTAACATTCTCTGAGAAATTAGAAGCTCTTGATGATAAAATGAAAGAAAAAGAGGAGAAGCTTTGGCAAAATAAAGTAGTAACTCTTCTTGGATCTTTGGACATAAATAAAAAAGATCGTAAAGTAATTAAGGATGCGAAAGATGGAGGAGGATTATTTTCATTC
Source organism: uncultured Geobacteraceae bacterium (assembly GCA_964434465.1). Taxonomy (GTDB): domain Bacteria; phylum Desulfobacterota; class Desulfuromonadia; order Geobacterales; family Geobacteraceae; genus RPRC01. The sequence goes on along the minus strand of CAYSWG010000016.1, from coordinate 7,513 downwards.
ATATCTGGATTTATTAAAAGTGGTATAGATGCGATCTTTTCGCCAATTTGGAATTTTATTAAAAATAATATTGGTAAAGTTATAGGTGGAACATTATTAGCTAAACTTCTATTTGGTGGTTCTACGGAAGCATCAACTGGGGAAGATTCATTGGTCGATCAATTGCGTAATAATGTTTATTCTTATCTTATGAATCAAATATCTGAATTATCTCCTGCTGGTAAAATTGGGGCAGCAGTTGTTACTGGTGCTACTGTTGGTATGGTAGGTGGTATTCCTGGAATGCTTAAAGGAGCTTTACTTGGATTGATCGTTGGTGGAGTAGGTATTGCTCTTTTTGAATTTATGAATATTATGAAAACTGATGGATTTAATGAAGCTATGCACCAATTTATTATGGGTGCTAAAGAAGGCGGTCTTATATCAGCCATAAAAACAATGGGTCAATATAGTATTAGTGGAGCCCTAATAGGTGGTAGTATTGGATTAGCTTCTGGAGGAGTTTTATCTATTCCTGGAATAATTGGTGGTGCTATTATTGGTGCTGCTATGGGAGGAGTAATAGGTTGGTTGGGTCAATTTAAAATTTCCAATATGATAGATGAGGTACAAAATTTCTGGATGGAATTTTCCCCTAATGCGGCAATTATTAAACTATTTACTGGACCAGGACTGAAATATGCTCCGGAATATGCTCGGGCGTTTGCTTCAATTCCTATTGTAGGACCAATAATTGGTGGAATGATCGGGTATATTAAAGATTTTGCGGTTTTTCTCAGCGAATCCTTTGTAGGGTTAATATCAAAGGGTGTATCATTGTTGACTGGATTATTGAATATACCAAGTTCGTCCACGGTTAAAAAATATAATGAATATTTGTCGGGAGAATGGATGCCGGAATCAGGCGAAGGTGGTGGTGGAAAATCACTTGACTTTCCAACAGAAATGGTGGCCAAAACTTCTCACTTTGGAACACAAGTTTGGACTGGGATTCATCGTACTGGTGGGCAAATATATGATTATCTATTAGGAGATGCTAGAAATGAAATGATTGCCGAGAACACTGTTGCACGAGAATCCAAACTTGCAGAACAACGCAAATGGTTGCCTTTCAAGAAGGGCGATGCCCCATCAACTACTATCACCCCATCTGCTGGTGTTATTCCACCCAGTAATATAGGTCAAATTCTTTTGAATGCATCTAATGCGACTGGTGTGCCTTTCGACATTATGTCTAAAATTGCATATGTTGAATCCTCCTTTAACCCACATGCAACCGCTAAGAGTTCAACAGCTGCTGGATTATTTCAATTTGTAACAGATACATGGAAATATATCACTGAAAAGAAAGGAGACAAATATGGAATTAATCCACATACTAGTCGTCTCGATCCAAATTCAAATGCTTTGATGGGTGGCGAATACATTAAGGACAACATTCGCGAAATTCAAGGCCACACATTAACTTCGCCACCAACAGAAGCTGATATTTATGCTGCTCATTTTTTGGGAGCAGCTGGAGCAAGACAATTATTTAGAAAATTAAAAAGCACACCTGATGGAATTGCAGCGGATGAATTTAAAAAAGCTGCACATAGTAACCCGACAATATTTTATCAGGATGGTGATAAAAGTAAACCAAGAACATTCAGACAAATATATGAATATTGCGCTATGAAAATGAGAGTAGATCCTAGTACAGCCCTTGCAAAAGCTGGAACGTTTATTAGTGATAAATTTTCAGGAATACTTTCTACGGGTAAGCAAACTGTTGTAGATTTTATTGGAAGTAATAAAACTGCTGGAAGTGTTATTGAAACTTCTAAAGATGTAATTAGTATTCTTGGAGAAGCGTTTGGGGAAATTCAAAAGGAATTATATAAAGGTTTTGGTGGTTTTGGTGGTAAAAAAGATACGATTGGGCAAGTGATAAATCCAACTGTTGAAGCTGCTGCTCTTAAAGAGATAAAAGACATACAAAGTTCTCAAGATATAATAAAAGAACAAGAACGACAAACAGTAAAAAAGCAGACTTTAGCACAAGAAAAACGAGAAGAAGAACGAATACAGGAGAAAAAGAAAAGTGAAGTAGTTGGCCCACTTATTCAAAAACCTCAATCTCTTCCAATTGAAAGAAATGCAATGGGGGTAACTATAACAGATTCCTTTGATAGGACTTTAGAAAGAATATTTGGATCGTTGGATAGCTCATTGATATCTGTTACTACAAAATATCCTTTTGAATCAAAAATGCAACACAGTTATTATTAAATACGTTTTACCGGCAAGCTCACTCTCTTAGATCTTGCCGGTAAAACTAAATTGGAGGGTAAATGAGTAATAATATATCATCATTTATAAATAAAAGTAAACAATTTGGAGCTAATATTAGTGCAGCAATTCAGCCGCGCAATCCTCTAATTATGAATATTACTTCTACACAAGGTGAAAATCCGGATATATCTTCAACAAATACACCATCTTGGTTGCAAAATGCAGGAAGTGGCTTATCAACCGGAGTTGGTAATTTAGGTCGCTCTATATCTAAATCTGGTACAAAAATTAAAGATTCTTTTATGGAATCAAAAGAATTTGTTAAACAGAAAACCCAACAAAATAAAACATCTCTAACATCTTCAACATGGAAAATTGAACGAAGTCCAAATGATCTTTTTGTAATTGGGAGACCATGTAAGTTTAATACAATGATTGATCCTTATCAACGATTTGGTAATTACCTAAGATCCAAAATGAGTGTTATTGATTTAATCCCTGTTGATTATGGTGTGCATTTTGATCGTATCGCAGATATGGTATCAAATAACAAAGGAGATTTAACACATGGTGGATTCTCTTTAAATTATCAAGTAAAAATCGATTTATATAAAACCTTATGTGAATACCATGGCTTAAAACCTTATGCTGGTGTAAGATTGTACACTACTGATGATACAACTGCAAATGATACAATCCAAATACAATATAAAGATAGTACGTTTCAAGGAATATTAGATAAAAAGACTGAATTTGGACAAGAATTTAGAAATGTAGCGCAAACAGTTTTTGGTGATGCAAAATCTAAACAATTTTTAGATAGTAGTCAATCTATTGTATCAGATACAACTAAAAAACTATCTAGCAAATTTGGGGTATCTGAAGGAATATCAGAATTGTTAGCAAGTATGTCTACTATAACTGGTGATTTGGTGACGAAAGGTAATAGATTAACATTTCCAAGAATTTGGCAATCGTCATCTTATAATGGCAATCTTAGTGTTAATTTGAGATTAGTTTCACCATATGGCCACCCAAGTGCTATTAAAGAATTTATTTTGAAACCTTTATCATATTTAATTCTTTTATCAGCTCCTCAAACTATTAATGGTATTACATATGGTGGAAGTATTCCTATAACAGTCAAAGCATATGGTTTAAATTATACTGTAATCGGTTCAATTGCATCTATTACTTTCCGGAGAGGTGGAAGCGATACAAGTTTTAACCTTTATCGACAACCATTGACGGTTGATTTATCAATTGAGTTTCAAACTCTCTTTGATGCTTTTGCAGTTTATGATCCTTCTGTATTTAAAGATAAATTGAAAGCTGATAGAAATGTTTTTGCAAATGAAAATCTTTCTAACCCAGGTCCATCGAATCTATATACTAAAGAAAACAATAATTTGATGACTACCTTAGGAACAATTCTTAATTCGTTTCGGCCAGTAAAAGTATCTGATATGGAAGTTAATCCTCAAGTTTATGGTGTGTTTATCCCACCTTCAAGAGATAATATTCCAGACGATCCTGCGTTTATTTCTGTTGTTGGAAATTTAGGCAGTGCTATTTCTGGTGCAGTTTCTAATATTGAAAAATTTTCAAATTTAATAATAAATGCGCCAAAATTAATAGAGCAAGGATTGGTGAATGCAGTTTATAATGTAGCAAAAGTAAATGTTTCAACATTTGCTAAAACTGCTAGCGGATGGATTAGTAAAGCACCATCTGAGGCCGCTAGGATTGCTGATATGATAACTGGCAATTTTAATTAAATATGGAGTAATTTTAATGAGCAAATTTGCAGATGGATATTCGCGATATTTAAATCATTTTTACTATACTAAGAAATATAAAACACTTAGAAAATATTTTAGGAATTCAGTTATTTCCTTGACTGATCCAAATTTTATAACAAAAACATTAATTGATAATATAGATCATTTTCCGAAATACCCATATTTTTTAAATGCTTTTGTTCGAACCGATGCTATTGATTTAATTAAAATTTTTAATTCAACAATGGATAATACTGATAAATTAATAGATTCAATGCTTGGAGTTGAAGAGTTGGGAAAGAAGAAGTTATATGATTCAATTCCTTCTGTTTTAGATCAATTTTTAATAGAACTTAATTTCCAATTTGCATATGTTGCCACACCAATGGATCTTTATAATAGTGAATTAATTCTAAAATCTTTCGCAACAGAATATCAATACAGAAATTTTTTTAGTGATTTATATTCCCCTTTATTTTATTCTTTCGATCAAGAAAATGGAACATCTGCTGGATTGGAGAATAAGAGTTTTCTTTATCAGTATATGTTATATAGTGTTCTATATAATTTGTTAGTAACGTCCCAGAATATTTATTCAAAGTCATTGATGTATTTAGCTTATATAAACCAACATGGACTTCAAGATGATAGAGTAGATCAATCAGCCATGTTATTAGGTTTTGAAAATTTTATTTCGAATTACCACCCTATCATGTCTACTGATTTAGCGATTAATATTTCTAAATCCATATATGATTTTCAAAAAATCTCAACTACAATATTACAAAACTTAAAAGAAAATATTGCAATGAAGATTAATGATCCTATAACTGGATTCTATAAATCTTTTTATAATTTTTATTATGGTCAAACTTCTTTAACTCCTATTAGTTTTTTATGTAATAATTTTACATCATATTTAAATGCAGCAATATCCGCAGACATTGTTTCTAAAATTTATTCAGATAATAATATAATTGATCAAGAAGCAACTATTAGACGAACTTTTTATGAAGATGATATATATGAAATGTATATGAGAAAAATATCGGGGGAATTAATGAAAAACTATTTGTTTTTATGTTTTTTATATAAGTTCTGGCCGATAAAATTTTTGAATATTCTTCAATTATCAATGAAGGAATATGTTGAAAATTTAATTAAATCTCCTTCTGATAATTTGATGACAGAAAATGAATATGGTGGATTATTTACTTTCTTCATCAATAATCTTATTAATTACCCAAATTTACAAAACTTTCTAAAAACAAATGTGAGACCTTCTAGTAATCTTATTATATGTGCAAATCAAGCCATTGCAAGATTTACATTCACCCCTGGTGAGGCCATTGTGAGGTGTTTGGATTTAGAATCCTATAATGCTGTTAATATTCATGATTATATTTATCCGGATGATGATATTAGTGAAAATATTGTTCATGTTATTTCGAAAGATCCAATAACTCTTACTATAGAAATTGATAATGAATATAATGGACCTATTTTACTCACAGATATTCCATCGTATAGATATGCTTTTTCTTCATCAGATTATATTTATAGATTTTCTACAATTCATGGTGTGTCTGAGTTTGCATGTATTAATTATTACATATATCTTCTTGAGAAATATTTCACCTCTGAACATTATAATATTTTTGTTAAAGAATTAGTTGAAAATATTTTTATTTATTTACGAGATAATGGGCATATTAATTATTTGTTTGATTGGTATGGATACCATGATATTGTTAAAATTTATTTTAAAATCTTTTTAAGATGGAAAGTATTAGATCAATCTAGAAGATGTATATTGCCGCTTCAAAATAATGCAATCTTTAAATTTACAAATAATAGTAATTTTGTGTATTGTGGAAATAAAGAATCGTATGATCAAATTCTTGATGGTGATTATATTTTTTCTGAAGTAGACACTATTGATAATGCTGTTCGGGTTTTATCACATAATAGAATTCAGGCAGATTATATTTTAAATTTGGAATCACCATATACTGGTACAACGACAACGAATAAATTTACAATTGCGTATATATTTTCATCAACAGATGTGCCATTATTTAATAATGTTACATTAAATTTTTCAAATAAAATAATACCTAAACTATTGTCAAATTCAACAAACAATCCTAATTTTGATATAAATATTTTTTTTCAGAATAGTAATTTGTTAAAAGATTTTTTTACAATATTTACAAAATCGCATTTTGTTATTCGAAGCATGCATTGTTTTAGTGAGAATTTAGCGCTTTCAACATTAACAAGAGAAACAATTTATAGTATTATGTCCAATTTCGTGTAAAAATTCTATTTATATATAGAAATAATAATTTTTAGGAGGAATGAATAAATGCTATCTATGCGAACATTATTTGAGGCTACAACGTATACTCGGAAAGCAGAATCCCCTATGGCTGCTGCTCGAGCATATGTTGATGATCGAATTGAAAATCTTAAACGACAATTTGCATTTGGGAGAATAAAATCATCATCTTATACGAGACAACTTAGTGAGTTAAAAAAACAAAAATTTGACAAATTATCTGGAACTTTTGTCGAAAAATAAAAAAGGAGGCTAATGAATATTCCCGGACATGGAACTGTGCGTGATCAGCGAACTCTTTTAAAAGCATTTATTACAACTTTCACATCAGAAGAGTTTATGACGGATTTAGTCAGAATTGTTTTACATCCTTCTGAATTTGGAGCTTTTACATCAGGAAAATCTAATTCGGCAATTGATTATATTAAAGATTTTTTAAAAGGACTTGGGGAAACTGTCAAACGTTTACAATTACCCACTTCTAAAAACATTCAAAATCAAATTCAAGTTGTTAATACATTATTAACTATTCGGGAATCAAGTTCAACTCTTTTAACTTATGAAAATGTATTTCATCATCTTGCGTCGCGCGACTTAATAATCATCAAATTAATTCAAAAAGCAATTGAAAATAAATTAACAGAAGATGATCAATTTAGAAAAGTAACAGATAATGTAATTAATATTATTCATGCATATTATGAAGTTATATCTGTTAGTTCAACAATTACTTTATTAGATAATTTACAAGAATCAATTGCCGATAATAATTTAACACCATTTGAAGCTTTAAAGAATTATAAGGATTTAGTTATTACCGCTTATAATGATTTATCAAAATTACAATCATTATCCAAAACAGAATCAATTGAAGATTATTTCATTATCTCTGATGAAAAATCTTGTGAAAATTTAGCAAATACATTAGTTGCATATATTTCAAAAGATTTTTCAGTTTTTAAAACAGGATTCGAATTATTCGATTCTGTTTTAACTGGTGTTGAAAGTTCAAGTGTTCATTTAATTGCTGCTCCAAGTAATCATGGTAAATCTCTTCTTTGTGTTAATATGTGTAAAAGAATTATTGAACAAAATATTTCTGATTTAGATAAAAAAG
>CAYSWG010000015.1:1364-19283 GCA_964434465.1 uncultured Geobacteraceae bacterium | reverse complement strand
GCCGTCCTATATTTGACTCTTCAACACTGTCATCATCAAAGGCGTACACATGCAGGCCTGCATGTCCGAGTGCCCGCAGGGCAACATGCATCCTGGCAAGCTCGGTCAGAACAGGCCCTCCGTTTCCACCCACGCCGATCAGCGCGACGCCGACCGGCGAATGAGGCATAGTAAGCGATGAGTCAAGGTAATGCCTAAATTGCAATGTCGATGCGTTCTGGATCATATTCCGTCACCTCCGGGCATCTGTCACTATCGTCCGAGAAGATAAACCCCTGGACGCAGTATCTGGCCCTCCAGTCGAACCTTGGACCGTCCTCAGTATCACTGAAATTCCCAAGGACTACCGATACCCTGGCCCCCATGCCGTCGCTTCTGTCATCTACTGAAGAAAAAGAGGGAGACATCCTGTGGTGACTGTGGACATCTCCGGCTATGAAATGACCCTCCGGCAGCCATGGCATTAGAATGTCTTCCGCGCGAACGCAGGAGGCCTTGAAAGAGACGGGATGATAGTAATATCCTTCGCCGTCCCAGACCACAAGCCCGGCCCACTCATTTCCTTCACGTGCATATTCGGCCGCCTCCTTAATCATACATACTGATATTATGGGCAGGATTCCGTGTTGCAGGACAGAAGAGAACCCGTCAAATCCCTCAACTGTCCCGTAAGGTAGTGGCCTATGCCGTGAAAGGCTCCAGAGACACCTGACAAGCCTGCCCCACGGCTGGTTCGTCTCCAGATACAGCCCGTCGGCCGCCATCAGGAGCCTTGTCTCCCCGACAGGGCATTCCGGAAGGCTCCCATCCCTTGGCGCCATCAGCGTCGGGAACCGCTTTCTGATTATTTCATCCTTGGTCATTCATTCCTCCTGGATAATGTCTTTTAACTTTCCCCGCTTTTTCAGGCAGTCATATGGGAATTCGCGCAGACCGCTGCCGGTTAATCTGCTCCACAAACTCTGTCCGTCTACGCCTTCCAAATTGGGCGTACTATGTGCGGTAAACGCCCCCTGAAAGAAGAGTTTTTCGAGGTCCCAGATATCCCCAGCGGTAACAGATGCCGGGACCTTGGCATTTCCCATGCACCCGTCGTTATAAAATGGGGTGTAATAAATCTCTGTTTCGGGATACGGCCGTCTGTTATCCTTAAGCGCCGCAGTCCTTATGGAGCCGCGGTTGAAGATGAAGACCAGGGGCGGCAGCGGTGCCTTCCCGCTCTTGATCTGCATGTCTTTCGAGAAGAATAGTGTCTGCACTCCTGCCAGCCTCCACCAAACCAGCACTGAGCCGTCTATCGTGTTATAGGAGAGCACCTCGGGAGGCAGATAAGCAGGCCTGGCTTTCAGGTTCGGCATGACCGACTGGCAGAGCCTGAGAAGCTGCTTTTTCGTTATCGGTCTGCCCTCCCGGACCGAATTTCCCTGAATTCGGTGGATAGTGACATAGTTCTGAAGGCCCTGTTCATCGTGGGAGAGATAGCTTTCTTCGCTCCCACGCCTCAGGGAATAGAGTATCAGGGCAGTTTTTGCGTCGTAACGCCTCTCCTCAAGGGTATTTACCGGTATCAGCGCCATGTGCGGCCTCCTTTACTGAGCAATTGGGCAAAGAGGTAATACATTCTGATCATGGAGACAAACTTCTCGACATCCTCCCTGGATTTGACGACAACCCTCACCATCGGCGCCATCGCCTCGCAATATTCGTATTCATGCAGGGTCGATTCCGATACATAACTGCCTTCTTTCCAGAAGAGGTTAAAGCAGCAGTTCAGGTCGATACGGTCGGCATCCTCTGATTCATCGAAGCGGTAAACCATATCCATAGCAATAGCCGCATGCTCAAACATCTCGATTGCGTCTCTTACCCATTTATCCTCTCGGCGTTTAAGCAATCCGGATATCTTCCTGTATCTCCTCTTCAGTCTCCGGATAAATACCGGCAGGCGGATTTTGAGGGCCCTGACATGCCTGTTGAATGAATGCTGCTCATGCTTGATCTCCCTTACAGCCTCATGTTCACCTGCTGCGGTCAGCTCGTCAACTTCGTCAGAATAGGCATCGAATCTCCGTTCGAAGATGCTGCCGACAGTCTCACATGGCAGGTAGGCGCTCATGCCTTTGACGATGAGACGGACCAGGCTATAGACCTCCGGCCTTTTCTTTCTCAGCCGTTCCAGGAAATCCAGATAGAAGACATAGAAGATGTGAAAATCCACATTCAGGATGGCCTCCAGAACAACGCCTTTGACGATGTTGCAGGATACCAGTGGAAACGGAGGGTCCATGGTCGAGGTCCTGGAGGTCCACCGCTTTATATCCCGGTTCTTCATAGCAGCAGAAAGCAGTTCACCTATCGCAGCGTTGCAAGCCGCAAGAGTTGCAGTCTCCCCCATGCACTCGGAGGAGCGCCGTCCTCCGAGTGCAAGATAGAGTTCTTTGGCTGACGATAGGGCCTTCTCATGCTGCGCGGCAAAGATTGCCCAGAACGGGAGTGTCATGGCCACCCGCTCGAATCTCGGCAGATGCATCTCAGATCACCCCGAGCTCTTCAATCGGTATATCAGTAGCCTCGTCAGGTTCCCACCCTCCCGTGTCGTCAAGTGCGTGGACTATCGCGGCCATGATCTCGAAATCATTGTCTTCTTTGGTGCTGCCTTTCGTGTCGACAGCCTTTCGGAATGTATAAACCATGAAGCCGTCCTTGATTTCAGGCCCCTCGACCACGCCGTTTGAGAGGTCGGTATAAAAGTCGGCATAGAAATTCAATGCCTCCTCAGGCGTGCCGGATACATCATCAAGCGTCATGTTGTTATAGACAAACTTTCTCGGTAGCTGGGTCATTTCGCCTATCTGTTCCATTATGCGGCCTCCTTTTCTTCTTCAAGATCATCCTCTGACGCCTCATCTTCCGGCTGGCTGTCATCAGTCTCAGGCTCTTCCACCGTATCTTCTTCAACTGAAGGGGCTGGCTTCCCGGATTTAATTTCTGATTTGCCGGAGTTCTCGGCCTTTGCATCATTGGTGCCCACCGAGCCGAACAGGCTTCCTATATTCGGTTCCTGTTTGGACGGCTTTTCGGCGGTCTTTGTTGTTGCTTCAGCAGTCCCCGTGGCTTTTGCCTTGTCAGTGGTTTTTGCCTTTGCGGAAGACGTCCTGATAGACTTTGCAGCCTCCTCAAGCGCCTTTGTCCGGTCTGTTATCACCTCGACAAGAGACCTCGTGGACTCAACAGGCTGTTTTATCTTCTCCTCGAAGCTCGCGTTAAGTTCTTCTGCCGTGGCCGAGAAGGCGTAAGGCTGGTCCAACAGCTTTGTCGCGGCATCGATCTGTTTGGCTTCGTCTGATCCCCGCGAAGAGGCGTTCTTCAACTGCGCGAGTTCATGCTTTACCCTGAAAAGAACGTCCAGTTTTTCACCTTTACCCTTTTTGATGCTCATTGAGAGGCTTCCTGACTCCGGAAGCAGCTTCGAAAGTTCCTTGAAATCTATCAACATAAGATCCTCCTGAAAATGTGATATGACAATTTGCCGGCTGCCAAAGGCAGAACCGATAGGAAAGAAACGATGCGTTGAGACTAAGCAGCAAGCGGTATGATTTTTGCCGTCCCGCCCTTGAGCTTCACCTTCATCTTGTTGCCCTTGAAGGCAATACTGACGACTTTAGACACATCCAGCCCGGTGATTCTCAGCCCCTCCAGCAGGGTATGCTTTTCATAGGCCCCTTTCAGCCTTACGATGTCCTCTGCGATCTCCTTTTCGAACTCATACTGCTGGGTGTCATAGGAGTCGCCCTCATCGTTATAGAGCTTGCCCTCGAATATGGATTCGCTGACCTCATCAACCTGATCCGGATCTTCCCTGAAGAATATCTCGCCACATCCCCATGAATCGACCATGGCCGCAGCCTGGATATGCTTCCCGGCACAAATAATTTTCCTGGCCTTTATCCAGGTGTAGTTCAGGTGATTTGGGATCTCGTCACCGGAGATGAGAAGCGCATGCTCCTTCGTAGTAACTTTCAGCCATGACGGATGCTTGCCTGGAGCAGTTACCTCTTTGACAGCGCCTCGCGGGAGAACAAGCTTATCCGGCGCCTCGGAATAGAGCTCTCTTTTCATCCCCCTTTTTGTCATATACTTCACGACTACAGCAGAAAGTTCCTCGCTTACAGGACAGTGCCCGTTCCTGTGGATTATCTCCTTGTGAAAAAGCGGATCGATCAACCAGTGATGGGGCTCATCCACATTAACGTAGAACCTGTCGAGTCTGTCGAGTTCTTCCTGAGCGCCTACTTTTTCCATTACCTGCATCAAGGCCGTCAGTACCGATTTGTCTGTGGCGGATGTATCGTTGATCCGTTCGATACAGTAGTCTGCTACAGTCCTGCGGAGGAACTCACAAAACGCATCCAGTTTACGGTCCTCCTTGATGGTCAGCCTATATGGAAGGACAGGGGTAAGCGGCGATCCGGTTTTGACGTCTATGAAAACGTCGATATAGTAAGGGTCCCTCCCAATCGGAATGCCGTACCATATCACCTTGATCCTGTCTTTGATGAGAGATGGGGTGACGGAGAAATTGGGACTTACCCTGATATAGACGTCATTGCCCTCATATTCACTTTTGAGGACGGTGGTGCACCTGTACTGACCGCTCTCTGCCGACAAGTCACGCTTTGCTATAGCCTCCCCGTTAACCGTAATATCGAGGGGAAAGTAACCGAGGTCGGAGGTCTGTGAAACCACTGATCCCGCAATCCCGTCCTTGAGGACCGCCCTAAGCAGAAAACCCTCTCCTTTATCTGAGGTGTCCAGTGTATCAAGGATATTGGAGCGGTAATCTGCGGAGTCCATGAACTTGTCGCAGTTAACCGTGAGAGACCCGAACCTGCTCCTGTAATAGACTTCGTCCGACATACAAAGCAGGTAATAAAGTCCCCATCCTGCCGGGTCGGCCAGCTCCACGCTTTCGTCTGACCAGTCGGAGGCGGCAAGCACAAACAAAGGCTCGGCGCTGTCCGTACCCCTTCCATCATCTGAAACAGTCAGGACATTGCCGTCCAGGGATATATCCAGTTTTGTAGCACCTGCCCGCTGTCCGTTCTGCGCCAGTTCTATCAGCACATTGGCGGGTCTTTCAAAGAAATTCGGCAGCTTCTTAAAAAGTCTTGTCTCGTCGATTATCTTCATTTTCTTTCCTTTCGTGTTTGTTACGGGTTATGGATTTGATTGCTCAGGTGTTTGCTTCTAAATGAGGAACAGCTGGGCAGTAGAAGAGGCAACAGAAAAGCATTTGCCGAAAAGCTCTGCGTACTTTTCTTCAATAGCTTGCCGGTGGTCCTCTTCGCTGAGGAGCGCCACCTTACTCTCAAGCTCGGCAGCTTCCTGCCGCAGATTCTCGATGCGCTGCAGAATCGTCTGCTTTTCCTGAAGGTAGAGTTGATACGAGTTGATTGCATCGGAGTCAAAATGTCCACGGGCCTCCATGATGAGATCCTTTTCGAGACCTTCAAGCTCTGTTTTGAGAACTGTCATCAGTGAAGTGCTGATATCAATATAATCTCCCCAGATATTGAACTGTCTGATGAAGCTCTCCCAGTTATAGAAAGCAGTCGGAATGGACCTGAGTGTGATGTTGTCCTCCTTCGCGTGACGGTGGAGATCCCGGGCATACGCACCCCAATATTCACCATAGAACCCGTGCTTGTTGTAATGAGCGATATACCCGCAGTGCAGATGGAGATGTTCGTAGATGGCGGTTGTGAATGACGTTTCCGGAAATCCGTTTTTCACAAAACCTGTCCACTGCTTCAAAATCTTTCTCTTTTCATCGGCGCTCAGCCATTTTGAGTCGGTAAACTCTGTAGGCTGAACCGACTCTTTATGTCGGATCTTTTCTTCCACAGCCTCAACCTGCCTCCTGAGGACGCCGATGCCGGAGGAAAGTTCACGGAGGCGCATCCTCTTGAAATCCCGGTTATCAGCCTGCTGCAGGTCATCCGGATAGTATTGAAGACTTAATTTGATCACTGGCTTATCCTCCCTGTGAGTGATGTTCTTAGCGGTCTCGGGCTCATAGGATGCCCCTCTGCTTTATGGAGGTATACCCGCCGTCATTATTGATGATGATATGGTCGATCAGGCTTATGCCCACGATTTCGCCTGCTGCCCTGAGCTTCTCCGTGACCTGCAGGTCGTCTCTCGAAGGTTCAAGGTCTCCTGATGGGTGGTTGTGCACACAGGCGATCGAAACAACTCCTCGGTTAATGGCACGCCTGTATGTTTCACGTGGATGGATGAGCGCGGATGTAATCGTGCCCACACTTACAAGGTCGATATAGAGTATCGACAGCTTGACAGACAGCCCAATCACCCAGAAGTGCTCCTTGTCCCTGTCAATTTCGTCTTCTCCCCTTAGAATCGAGGACATTACTTCAGCCAGCACAGTCGGATCCGATACTTTCTCTCCTTTATGACTCGTACTTACTTCCATGACAGGACCTCCTGTGATTGAATTTTCCTCTATTGACAGGAATAAAACGATTCACCTCAGCCCACGCCTTTTCCATACTCATTGTCAGACCATATCTGCTGCCGACAAGCATTACCGTATCGAGGGCAGCCCACAGCAGCTTCGTCCCAGTAAGCCTGTAATCACAGAGGGTTTCCCCCTTGTACATCATGCAGCCGCACTTCGGGCATTCGCCCTCGAAGACAATCAATCTTCCTGTTCCCTTCTCTTTGTCAGGGTAACTGAGATCTATCAGGTATACCCCCGCAGCCCTAAAATATTTCGCGTAATGGTTTGACTTGCCGTGACGTCGGCTGTCCCTGCAGTTGCATTCTTTCGGCAGTCTCTCTGTGTCGTTTGTCTCATTCTTGCTGGGACGTGCCAATGACCGTCTCGCACGCCTTATCTCTTTCACCTGGCTGGCATAACGTCCTGCCTCGCAGTCCAGTGCGTGGTTGCGAAGCGCTGTCTTAACTTCTTTGGATAGAAATTCAGATAACTTCATAACTTCCTCCCGGCTTTGTCTAAGCCACCTGTTTCTTGCGTTCGTTTAAGAGGTTCCTCTCCGCTCCTTGGCCCTTGAGCGATCTCAGTGCTGCTGCACAGCGTTTCGCAAATATCTCCTGCGAAATCCCCTCAAAAACCCCGTTCAGGGCTGTCTCATCCTCAACAGCCTCAAAGGCGACAGGCCACAGTCCCTTCCCATCGTCCCGGAATGCTACGATGAGCTGACGGAATGTCTTTATGTCTGTCCATATCTCGGCGACATAACCATCTCTTTTGAAGAGGGGAAAAGAGCTTATGTCCCAGTCCCTGCTCATCTTTCCAAGCTCCATGATGAGCCCGGCGCTTGGGAAATATTCCCCGCTGTTTTCTTCGCACTTTCTGCGCTTGTCGAACCGGGCCAGGCCTACAAGACCGTCAAAGAAACTTATCAAGCCTTCGCTGACCGGTGTCAGCGTGCTGTTATTCGACATTGATCCTCCTTGCGAAATAGGAAAAGCCACAGATTCCTAACAGGATTGTGGCCTTCGTGCTTTGTGATTTTTGATGTTGTATTTGCGATCTAACCTAAGAGGTCAGATATCTGGTGAAGTTCCGCTTCAGAAATAGCGCGACCATTCTTCCGACATTCTGCTGCAAGTCCTCGGCATAGAAGTTTCGGATGAAGACATCCTCCAGTCTGTGGCCGGGGGCTCCTACATAACCCGCTCCCACCCTTGCTATCTTGTTCAGGCCCCTTGCATATCGCTTGTCTTCCTCTTCCACACAGGCATCAGTGAGAAACAAGGTGAACGAATATCGGCCCGGGTCCGAGCCAAGAGACCTGTAATTTTCAGAGCCTCCCCATGCCATGAATCCCCTCAGCGCATCAACTCGCTTTAAGTGGACAAAGACCGGGGTCTTGCTCTTGTTTGTGGTGATGCAGATATCGACAGGCAGGACTATCGAGAGGATGTAGGCAAGAAAGGATGCTGCCATGAACGGTCCGTACTGCATCGAGCCGCTTCCGTCTATGGCGCAAAGAAGTTTCTTGATCCTCACTACGGATTGAGTCTCTATTACTCCCCTGAAAGGGGCAAGAGGCGGATTTTCGATCCTGCGGGCATCAAACCGCCTGCCCGTAAGGGTATAGGCAGTCTCGGTCCGCGCGGTTGCCGCAAGAAGCTGTTTGAGGATACTCGCCTGCTCCTGGATAAAGGGCATGTCCCATTCAAACCAGGTGTCGCCAAAGACATCAGCCTGCAGATCCCCCTCATCGCTATGGCTTTCTCTGCCTCCCATGATCTCCTCACCCGGCTCAACAGCTTTGCCGCTCATGGCGTCGGCAGTTCCTTCGATGCTGCCCAGCGCCGGATTATCCGATTTATACCGGTCAAAGAGGAACTGCCATTTCCCATACAGGTCCTGTGCATAACCTCCTGTATGTTCAGTTGACTGGGCCTCGATGCTCAGGTCGATGAAACGGTTCCAGTCTTCTACGAATTCAGCATATTGGTCATCGTCAAGCTCAGGAGGTTTGTCGGTCTTTGTCCGCACACCCCATCTTTGCCACCGAAGCAGAATCCCTATATTGAAGGGGTTGGCAAAAGGGTTTTCTTCTGTATCTCTTTCGAGATAGACCCTGCGATAGGAATGGGCGTGAAGAGGATAAAAATCCCTCTCTCTTTTGGGCTCGATTCTGGCGTCTTCAAGGATATTCAGCAGGTCGAAAGGATAGGAGAGGTCTTTAAGGTCAATGCTTCTGCTTGTATGAATGACATGCCCCACCTCATGCTCCATAAGGAGTTCGGCAAGGTCGGCCAGTTCCCCATCCTCCATCCTTTCAATCCCGATCTGAATAATGAGTCTTTTGCAGTCCCACGAAGACTGGCCGCTTTTTGAATTGATACTGAGGGCGAACTTTTCCTCTCCGGTATGGAACCCGGCCAGGAGTTCGAGCCTTTTTTTGAGCGATTCAAGCGAGATGTGCGTATCATATGCAGCCGTCCTCATGCCCTGCCTAACAGGTCTGCTATCGCCGAGAGCTGACCCGCCTCCGGATACCCCATGTTGTCCCTTTCCACCACCCTGTAAAGCCATGTCAGGGAGGCTGCTTCTGGAATCCCGACTCCGTTTGCCACCGCATCGGCCCATTCGATGAGGGAGCCGGTATCCAAGGGGCAGTTAAGCCGTCCGGTGCGGTACTGGGCCCTTATCTCTTTCGCTATCTTGCAGAGCCTGACTGCAACGTCCGGACCGACCCTCTCTTGCAGGACCTCGCGCTCCTTCTGAAGGTTATAGTCATGAAAGATGAAGATGGGGAAGCGTCTTGCCAACGCCGGGTCAATTTCGCTCGTGTCTGCATACCCAAGGTTTGCCGTTGCCATAAAAAGGATGTTCTCAGCTTTTACGGCAATCCTCTCTCCTGTGGTGATGTCATGGAGGGTATAGATCCCGTCCTCCCTGTCGAGCGCCTTTATGAGGAGATTGCGCAAAGACCTGGTGCTTCTGGTAAGCTCTTCGATCTGGACAATCGTCTTTTTCTCCTGGGCCATGTCAAAGGCGATCCTCAATTCTCCTTTTCGGCGCTGCCAGCCTCCCTTTTCAGGATCCGGCAGGAGTTTCTGCAGGAGATCAACGTCCTCCAGTCCGTCGCTTATGTGAATCTTGCAGACCTCATATCCGGGGTGCTCCTGCAGAAGTCGGCGCAACTCATGTGTCTTTCCTGAGCCTGTCGGACCGAACAGGAAGGTGTTCTTCCACATCCTGAGTCCCATTGAAAGCCGCTCCACGTTATCCGATGCCTCCCATGTCTCGGCAAGTCTCTCCTCAATCTCGTTCTTCTTGGCGCTGTCGAGGTTCTCATACGCATAGACAATGTGCTTGCACATATAACCGTCAGTGCCGTTCTGGGCACGTTTTTTCCAGAACTCGCACTTGTCTTCACGCTCGCCGTCTGCCTTCACGATGCCCGAATCCCCGCACCACAAGGTAAACAGTCCGGTTGAAGGGTCTTTGCCTATCACGACATTGTGCAGGGAAGGCCCGCTTGAGGAAGGCTTTTTGTTGATCACCTTAAAGGCCACCGCAGGGGATTCAGTCTTCATGCCTTTAAATTTGACGGCAACGTCCTTTATCTCCCTGATATACATATCTGCGATCTTTCCCCTGTGGGTCGGGTAGTGTATGCCGTAGAGTCTCTCGACATCCTCCCATTGGTTTTTCATTCTGATCGTCTCCTTTTTACCTGTTTATAGCTCATCGTTTCATTGACAATAGCCCGTAACAGAACATGTCTATTCAGCCTCGAAGTTAACAGGGAGCTTTGACTGCCTGCCGGCTATATCAGGGTTCACTTTGCCGTTGTCCATGACGTGATCGAAATGGGTTGCCGGGACACGCAGAAAGATACCCGGCTGAAAATCATACGAGACTTCAGCCATTGTCTGGGGATAGACGGTATATACCGTATCGCCGAGCTTCCGCTGGTTGTTTCCGGCATTCGGTTCGGCAACCGTATAGGAATGGCCAAGGCAATATTCGTCTATCGTCTCTATATGTTCGGGCTTCTGCGTCGGACAGTATTCTGGAAGCGGCATATAGGAATGGTCCCTGATAATCGCATGGGGATGGACAAGAAAGAGCATTGACCCTCTCTCGAGTTTCTCGACCGGGAAATTATTGGGGATCCTCTTTGACACTCCGTAACGCCGGACCTCCTCCAGAAAGTCCGAACAGTAAGGATAGTACTCGGAGCCCACCCATAAGATGAGGTGATTCTTCCCCTCCTTTTCGAACACAAGAGGCGCCCTAAAGGGTCCTGTCTCGTACGGAAGCGGAGGGTCTATGATGAAGGTCTCCAGCGGACTGCCGTAAGGGCTCTGGCCGCTGCAGACATAGAGGCCGCCCGGCACCCTTTTGCCGCAGCCCCGTATTATTCCGGTGATGCTCTTCTCAGACATGTGCCTCCTCCTTTCTTAATGCCTTAATGGCGGTCTCCAGACTTTCTTTCTTTCCATTTGTTGTGATGGATATCGCCTTTTCGAGCTTGCCAAGGGCCTCATTAATGAGGGCGTCAACCAAGTCTTCCCCCTCAGGATCAGGTAGTCTGAAGAGCTCGGACGGAATAAGGTTCTCAAGCTTCTTGCTCCGAAGAGCGCCCGATACAGCCGCAAGTGTCAATATCTCTTCGCTCAGAAGTTCCCTCTGCCTTTCATGAGGCAGCTCACGGAGCACTCGGGCTATCGAAAGACTGATCTTCCCCTCTTTAAGCTGCATGAAGAACTCAGGTATGAGTTTGAAGAGCTTCAGCGAGGATTTGATATGCGAAACAGGGATGCCAAGACGCTCTGCTATGTCGTGTTGACTCCACTTGTAGGCTGCCATCATGGTGCTTAACGATTCTGCTTCAACCGCCGGGTTAGGCCTCCTGCTCATGTTTTCCACAACGGTTATGGTCGCAAGAATAGCCTCAGGCGTGCCTGACTGAAGCACAAGGGCCGGAACGGTCTCTAATCCGGCCTGTCTTGCCGCCTGCACCCTCCGCCTGCCTGCCACGATCCTGTAGAGGTCATCCTGGCCAACCAGGACCACCTCCTGAAAGAGCATTCCCAGATGGGAGACGGATTTGTATGTCGGCGCAACCACTCCCGGCTGAAGTTCTTCTTCGCTTATTATCTTTTCGACAGGGATTTCCCTCCGTTCCCATGTCCGGGGGATCTTGAAATCGAGTAGTTCCATGGTGTCGGTCATTCTTTTATCTCCTTTCATGAGGTGGAGCTGTAATTTCAGTGCCACCTCTACATTCGGCATCGATTCGTCAGGCTGCGCTTTCAAGAACAACCGGAGACCCGGCCTCCTCATCCGCGCATTCTCTCTTGTCGATGTCAAGTTCCTTGTTTATCTCGTACTGCCGTTTCAAAAGCTCCCGCAGTCTTTTTTCATGCGGAAAGGGTTTTTCGAGTTCAGTTTTCAACCCGACCAGGCGTTTTTCCATCTCCGCAAGCTCCGATACATACTTGGCGATTGTCGTCTCCATACCCCGAAGCGCAAAATCGAGGCTGTTTATTGTCCCCACGTCGCTTTCTGAGACATTGCCCTTATGCTCGGCAAGGCCCCTTGCTATCAGGAGAGGCTGCGAATAGCTGTGGACATGGGTCCGGATATAGAGATCGAACCCGGCATAGCTGCCGATCTTCTCATACGAGTCTGTCCCTTTGTTCAGATTTGCGAGACTGATGATCCTGTCGCCGGCATGTTTTCGCTCGGTATAGATGGCCCCTTCGATCTCCATCCTGAAAGGCTCAGGCATTCTGCGAAGGCCAAGATCATGTTTGCGCCTGTTGATCGTCTGTCTGTAATTTTCGATCCTGGCCGGCAGAGAGCTCACCTCATACTGGAGCCTGTAGCGTTCGGATGAGTGTTGAGACCGGAGGGTTTCAAGCCTCTGCACTTCCAGGTCAACCTTGAATTTCTCCATGACTAAGGGATTTCCGCTTGCAAGGGCTTTTACCTCTGCATAGCTCAGCACAACACCCTCAACGTCTTCTACCACTCTTGATGACACCTGGTTGCTTCTGAGCTGTGCGATAAAGCGACCTTTTGCCTCGACAGCCTGCCACATATAAGCGTCAAAGC
This sequence comes from uncultured Geobacteraceae bacterium, assembly GCA_964434465.1. Taxonomy (GTDB): domain Bacteria; phylum Desulfobacterota; class Desulfuromonadia; order Geobacterales; family Geobacteraceae; genus RPRC01. The sequence continues at coordinate 6,652 of CAYSWG010000015.1, read as the reverse complement.
TCCCTTCGGTGACATATCTGTAGATCCTGACTGTCTTATTGGTGTTGCCTTGCCGAAGTATGCGCCCCTCGCGCTGCTCCACATCACGTGGCCGCCAGGGGACGTCAAGATGGTGTTCGGCGCCCAGAAGCCTCTGCACATTCGTTCCTGCTCCCATCTTCTCGGTGCTTCCGATAAGGATGCGGACCCTGCCGAAGTTAACCCTGACAAAGAGGGTCTTTTTTCTCTGGTCGTTGTCAGCCTCATGGATGAAGGCTATCTCCTCCTTCGGTATGCCCTTCAGGACGAGCTTCTCCCTGATGTCCTCATACACGCTGAATGCATCACCCCGTGGAGTCGAAAGATCGCAAAACACGAGTTGCGTCCCTCTGATCTCCTCCATATCCACCCATTCTTCGTATATCTTCTGAACACAGGCGTTCACCTTGCTCATCTCGAAGTCCCCTGCAGTCGAATCAACAAGACGCATATCGAGCGCTGCCTTGCGTCCGTCTGTTGTGATCTTGAGCATGTTGTCCAACCTCGGATCGATTCGTTCAGACCTCAGTGCCTCTGCCCTTGCGACGAGCGACTTTATGTATGCCTTCTGTCCCTCGCTTGCGGGCGCGGCAACTACAATCGGCTTGCCGCCTTCAAGAGATGGCTTTTCGAGCTGAAGCGTCGAGGCTGTCTGGACATCCGCCACCTGCCAGTACATCTGGAGGAGTTCGGGCACGTTCACAAACCGGGCGAACCTGCTTCTCATCCGGTAGCCGGAACCATCAGGGGCTATCTCAAGAGATGTGACAACCTCTCCGAACGTTGCTGCCCAGGAATCGAAATGACTCACGTTATACTCGGCAAGCATATCGGGCTGCTGGTAGCGCTGCATGGTGTACATCTCTGCGATGGTGTTTGAGACAGGCGTGCCGGTTGCGAAGACAACAGGTTTCCGCCGTCTCAGAAGCCACTGGCTCTTCATGCTGAGATCAAAGGCCCTTTTGCTGTCTGCGTTGGGCAGACCCGCGATCCTGGACATCTTGGTAACGATGAAAAGGTTTTTGAACAGATCGGCTTCATCAACAAACAGCATGTCCACACCGAGTTCTTCAAACGTCAGACCGTCATCCTTGGCAGCTTCGTTCAGTCGTTCCTGCAGCTTTTCGGCAAGCCTCTTCTTGGCCTTTTCGAGCTCCTTAACAATCCTGCTGCCGGATTTATCCTCCCTGACAGAAAGGATCGCCTCTTCAAGTTCCCTGATCCGATCTTCCATATGCATTGCGATTACGGACGCGGACATCGGAATCTTCTCGAAGCTGCTGTGGGCAATAATCACCGCGTCCCAGTGGTTAAGCGCGATCTTCCCCAAAAAGGCCTTTCTTTTTGCGGGTGTGAAGTCGTCGTGTCCGGCTATCAGGACGTTAGCCATGGGGTAGAGTCGCAGGAACATGGCACCCCATTGCTCAAGAAGATGGTTCGGAACGGTTATAATCGCCTTAGAGATCAGCCCAAGCCGTCTCATCTCCATGGCAGCCGCGATAATTACAAAGGTCTTTCCCGCTCCTACAATATGATCCAGGAGCGTTGTGCCTGCCTGTATGATCCTCCAGATCGCGTCTTTCTGATGTTTCATCAGTGACAGATGGGTGGACATGCCGGGGAGGTTCAAGTGCGATCCGTCAAAGGTCCTGGCCCGCAGACAGTTAAACGTCGTGTTATAGACCCTTGCAAGGCGCTCCCTTCTTTCAGGATCCTGCCAGAGCCACTCCTTGAAGTGTTCTCTTATGAGCAGCTGCTTCTCTCTGGCGGCCTCGGTCTCCTTCTCGTTGATGACGGGCTTTTCCTCATCATAGTCCCTGACCGTCGACATCCGGTTGTTCAATGCGTCTCTGATCAGCGTGACCGCGTTGCAGCGGGCAGTCCCCCATTTTGTCGTGTTGTTGACGCTGTCGTTGACCTCCCACTTTTTGTATGCGTCTATCTCGACAGTCCAGGTGCCTATAACAGGCGAGTAGCCCACCTTGCAGGCGTCCTTAACGTCCACAAGTTCGTTCACGAATACCGCAATATCCTCTGCCGGTATCCAGGAGGCGCCAAGGTTTGCCCGGATTTCCGTGAAGTCGATCTCTTTCGGTTGCACCGCCATGAGTGCCTCGACATTTTTTCCGAATTCCGGGTCATTCGCTGCCGCAAGTTCCGCCACCTCCAGTTTCTTCCTCACATTCCCGCTGAGATACTGATCAGCAGGCTCCCATCCACCCTCCGGATTCCTGAATATCAAACCCTCCAGCTCAACCCTGATATCGGATTCGTTCTTGCCGGTGAGTGCAGACATCCTGTCGAAATCGACCCTGCCGAGTTCGTTAAGCGTTACAAGGAAGGCTTCCTTGACCGTCTCCACCTGTTCCACTTTCCTGACGGGATGGATCACCCTGCGGGAGAATATCTCTGCCTTCTCCGCCTGTTTCGACTCCTCATCATAGAGTTCCAGGGACAGCAGAAGTGGGTAGTCCGGGTCTTCCGAAAAAGCAGACTTGTTGCTTCTGGAGTTGATATGGCCGTAGGCCTTTACAAATCTGTCATACATCGAATTCAGCTGAATCCTTACGAAATCGATGCCGGCGTCATCAGCGGTCGTCATTTCATCATGCAGGAGTTGTCGGGCTGTATCGCGCAGTCGTACCAACTTTTCTATCCGTTTTGCCGTAAGCGCAGGTAAGTCCTGAGGGACTAAAGAACCTCCGATGCTTCTGTAAACCCTGCCGTCACGTACGACAAACGCCCCTTCCTTCACACTGTCGGGCGAGGGAATAGCCTTCTCGATGCCGGACAAGGGCAGTTCCGGCTCCTGATTGAAGATATCGGATGGGAAAAGGTGGAGCGCTCCTTCAAGCGCCTCCGTCAGGGTCCTTCCATCCGGCTTCAGACTGAGGTCATACCTGCCGTACATTCCGCATTCCCATACGAGTTTCCCAAGCATCATGTGAGGGTTCTTTATGAAGTAATCATTGATATGAGCGCACTCCGAATCTCCTGTCTCAAAGGGAATCGACTCTATCCAGTCGCCGTCACGTGGTACGCAGCCTTCGGTCCTTTTCTGAAGAAATACAATGTCGCTTGTGACCTCGGTGTTTGCTATCTCCTTGAACGCCGTGCAGGGCAGTCTCAAGGCCCCGAGGAGGTCCGCTCTTTCATAGATGTACTTCCTGACAGAGGGGTCTGTCCTGTCCATCAGATACCGGCTGGTTATGAAAGCAACCATACCCCCGGGCCGTACCAGGTCAAGCGCCTTGGCAAAGAAATACTCATGGATGCTGAACTTGTGCTTTCTGTAAAGCGGATCGTGGAGCATGTAGTCGCCAAAGGGCACATTTGAGATCACGAGGTCAAAGAAGTTTACGGGGAAGCGGGCGGCTTCAAACCCCATGATCTTAATGTCGGTATCCGGGCAGAGCTGCCTGGATATTCTCCCTGAGATGGAATCGAGTTCCACCCCTGAAAGCCTGCTGTTTGAGGCCATCTCTTCAGGCATCAGGCAGAGGAAATAGCCTATCCCAAGGGCAGGCTCCAGGATTCTGCCTCTTTTAAGACCCATCCTCCCAAGGACTGCATATACAAACCTGATAACGTCCGGGGAGGTGTAATGAGCATTAAGGGTGCTGGCCCTTGCTAAATCATATTCCTCTTCGGTAAGCAGCTTTTCGAGTTCATCGTACTCGGCTTCCCATGCGCTGTTTGCATAGTCAAAGGCCTGCGGCATGCCGCCCCAGCCGGTGTATTTCACAAGCACAGACTGTTCCTCGGTCGTTGCTGTCCTCCCCTCTGTCTCTATCCGCCTCAGAAGCTCAATCGCCCTGATGTTATCCCTGAATTTCGCCTTCTGATTCCCCTTCCCAAGCCGGTCCTTGTCTGTGATGCGGTAGTTGCGGTATATTGTCTGCTCGGCTTCAACCATTGCCGGTATGTAGCCTGGTTCAACCGCGATGATCGTCTCCGGCATGGCCCAAAACAGATCCTCAAAACTCAGTTGACTGTCGTCCCTTACGCGCCTTTTGCCGTTTCCCTTTAGTGCCGGACTACCGGCCCGGGAAGGGACGCTTTCCGCCTCTGTTGCTAAACCTGACATTCAGTTACCTCCTTTCCTGAAAATAGTTCACTGCTGCCTGCGGTGTCTGATTGATGCCGCTTTTTTTTGACAGAGCTGGTCATAGGGACTGCGGTCCTGAACACGGCCTTACCGACTTTTTCAGCCTTGGCTATCTTCCCGCCCGCAACCAGTTCTTCGAATGTGCCTTGTACAAAAAGACCCACGATCCGGCGCAATTCGCCATTGTGGGCGAAGTATGCAATCCCTGTTTTTATGTCAAGGTCTGGTAATTTATAGAGATTGCGCATGGGGGTCTTGAAGCGTTCGAGAAGCTGCTCTTCTATGGCCTGCTTTCTTTCGGCAAGGACTGTCTTTAACTCCTCCGAAGAATAGTTATGGGCCTCATCGTAGGTGTCCACGTGATAGAGACTGAAGGTCGAGCCATGTCTCAGGGCTTCTGCTATTTCATCGATCTTGTCCTTGCGCACCCATCCGACGAGGTCCTGAGGATGGCAGTAAAGGCTCTCGCATGACCCTCTGAAGCCCTCGAAGCAGCTTCCGCTGCCTGATTTCTTCCAGCTTTTAAAACCGATGGAATCGAGAATCCGTATTATCTCGAAATAGAATGCCCAGCTCTTCTCCTTGGGCATTCCCTGGCCCCAGACATATCCGGACTCAACCCGGAAGTAGGCCCTGACATAAATGTGTTCATCTCTTGGCAATCCGTCCTCCTTTCTTGAGTTGAACCGAAAAAAAGGGCCCCGGGAAAACTAATCCCGAAGCCCTGCAATTTCCGCTTATGTTTGTTACTATGCTTCTACCTCATGGTCAAAAATTCCCATACGCCTGCCGGAAACTTGTCGGAGGGCTCCCCGTCTCTGGCGTGCGAGCCATCAATCCAGCTGAAGTCCAGGTAATTCTCAATTCCGTCATTGACGGAGAAGGAGCCATAGGGACTCCAGCTATCCAAAGGCACGGGACCGGCTACGGTTCTGACATGCGTAAAGCCCTTACTTTTTGCCTCTTCTACGAATGACCGAAACTCTGCCTCTGTCATCAGGGCCTCCATTATTGATTATCTTTTTCACGATAAGAGAGGCAGGCTCTCCTGTCATATCCTGCCTGCTTTCAGCAATCTGTCTCATTTCATGCGGATAGACCCCGACGATGTGTCCGAGGTCTGTTTTCACATGAAAGGGATGCCGAAAGGGAGAACTGTCAG
>CAYSWG010000015.1:0-1325 GCA_964434465.1 uncultured Geobacteraceae bacterium | reverse complement strand
CACGCAAGGAGTTCGACTTCGTCTCCTACATGGAACGCCTTGTCTGTTCTCGTATTTTTTGTGACTATCCGTCTGGCGTGGGGCATGCCTTCTCCTTTCTTCCATCATTGTCTTCTGTCTCCCCTCCCTTATTCCCCGCACTAGTAGCCATACTGCTTTGCTTATGCCGAAAACTGCCTGGGTCCTCTTGAAATTTCAACCGGCCCAAGGACAGAACCTCACAGAAAGTTTTTTCGGTCCACCATAAAAAGGGTTGAATGGACATCCCGCTCGAATTCACTTAAGACCCCAAATCTGACTCTGAAATACACATTGGCCTCAGTGGAACAAACGATTTCAGCAGCGCTGAAACCGCCAAATACACGGTCAAGTCTGCCGCCTGAATAAATGCTGTTGGCGGTCATTTCCATGATCTTTTCAACTTCGCTCAGTTCCCTGCCGGATAGTGGGACCATTTCTATCTGCCTGATATCCCCCTGAACGCGGCTTCTGTCATCTCCAGTCCCCATCCCTATTGTCGAGCTCATCCCAGACATGTCCGTCACAGTCGAACTTTATCCAGACGCAGTTCCTGATCGAGGCAAGCTCCATCACCTTCAGGAATGATTCGGAAAAGCCATCTGAGCGCAACACGGCAAGGTAATCTTCCTTACTCTTAAAGTCCCCTCCTATTTCAGGGGAACCTGGGACATATACAAAAGCGCCGTACTCGTTGGGATAGGCCAGGACCTCCGTGCTTCTGCCTTCTCCCGGCATTGAACATAGCAGGTTCATGTCAGAAGGTGTGACATGGATAGTGCTGCAGTCGAAGATGTTATGTATGCCTTCTCCGTCGGATAGTTCACCGATTGCAGCGGGTATTTCGGCAAACTCCAGAGCATCCTTTATGGCGTATATAACTCCGACCGGGTCTCTTGGGATAAAATCGTGTGGAACTTCTACGGTAAATTTCATTTCTTATCACCTTTCATTGCTACAGTTTTCTGGTTTCGAGTATCTCAATACTGACAGGACAATATTCCGTTGGTATCCCGCAGATGATCGTTCTCTTAGCCTTCGGTTTTCCAGCGAAAATCCCGGCACAGATACGCGCTGAGACTGTACATCTCGGCCCCCGACGCTCCACATTCTGCAGACAGCTTGCAGTCATCACATGACGGCTGTCTGAGCGTCACAACTCGCGTTGCCGTCATCTCGATACTGAAATCGCAGGGAGCGGAACAGTAGATTTTCTCTATTTGGGAGCTTCGCGCACTTGCTGATGTAATGTCATATTTGGAGGCTGGCAGTAGCGGCAGATCATGATGACTTGTCACCTTTGCCCT
>CAYSWG010000014.1:13422-19442 GCA_964434465.1 uncultured Geobacteraceae bacterium | reverse complement strand
GACCTCCTCGCCCAGTTGGGCGAAATACTGGACCAGGTTATAGGTAAAGGAATCGTAATTGTCGATCATCAACAGCATGTATGCCTCGTCTATGTCCGCAGGAGCGAACCGTGTGTTCGCCCCTGCAATCAATCCAGCCCCTGCTCCACCAGTTCAACTGCTTTGACCACGGCGCGGGCCTTGTTGACAGTTTCCTGGTATTCTGCCGCCGGGTCGGAATCGGCGACAATGCCCGCCCCGGCCTGGAGGTGGATCCTGCCATCTTTCACCACCAGGGTACGTATGGCTATGGCCATGTCCATGTTGCCTGAGAAGGAGAAGTAGCCCACGGCGCCACCGTAGATTTCCCGGCGCAGGGGTTCCAGTTCCCCGATGATCTCCATGGCCCGCACCTTGGGCGCCCCGGACAGGGTCCCGGCCGGGAAGGTGGCCCGCAACACGTCGAAAGCGTCCTTTTCTCCGACCAACTCACCCTGCACATTGGATACGATGTGCATGACGTGGGAGTAGCGCTCCACAACCATCAGTTCGGTCACCTTCACCGTACCGGTACGGCAGACCCGACCCAGGTCGTTCCGTCCCAGATCCACGAGCATGACATGCTCGGCACGCTCCTTGGGATCAGCCAAGAGCTCCAACTCCAACTCCCGATCCGCATCCTTGGTCTTTCCCCGGGGTCGGGTACCGGCAATGGGCCGCAACTCCACCTGATTGCCTTCCTTGCGCACCATGACCTCCGGCGACGCACCCACTACCAGGGTGTCGTCCAGGCGCAGGAAAAACATGTACGGAGAGGGGTTCAAGGTGCGAAGCACCCGATAAATGTCCAGGGGCTCCACCGTCAGGTCGGCGGAAAAGCGCTGGGACAGCACCACTTGGATGATATCGCCGGCCTGGACGTATTCCTTGGCCTTGACCACGGCCGCCTCGAACGCCTCCCGGGAAATATTTGCCGTAAAAGAGGTTTTGCCGGCAGATGCCGGAACCGACGCCGGCGACAGGGATGTCTTCAACTTGGCAATAATGGCATCGATCTTTGCCGTGGCCTCGGCATAGGCCGCCTCGGGGGACGGGGCCGTGTCCAGGTGGGCGTTGGAAACCACCTTGATCTTCTGGCGGATGGTATCGAAGATGAGCAGGGTGTCGGTGATGACAAAATAGCTGTCATAGGCAGCCAGTTCGACCGGCTTGTCCAGGGAAAGCCTTTCGAAGTAGCGTACCATGTCGTAGCCAACGTAGCCGACTGCTCCACCGAAGAAGCGGGGCAGTCCGGCAACTTCCACGGGCTGATAGCGGGAAAGGATTTCCCGCACACAGTCGAGGGGATCAGGGGTTTCATGGCGCTCCACGGAACCGTCTGCCGCCAGGATCTCCACCACATTCCCCCGGGAACGGACGATTACTTCCGGACTGGACCCAAGGAAGCTGTAGCGCGCCCACTTCTCCCCACCCTCGATACTTTCCAGCAGAAAGGAAAAGCGGCCGTCATCGATCTTTTTGAAGGCACTGACCGGCGTATCCATGTCGGCGAGAATCTCGCGATAGACGGGGATCAGGTTGCCCCGCTCAGTCAGGGAACGAAAGGTTTCAAAGTCGGGAGAATACATGCATGCTCCGGGATGGAATCGGCAGGAACTGCAGCAGCTGAACCGTTGCCGGACTTGTCATAACGTGGCTTGAAAAAAGCGTTTTACCCTAGCACAGGGCATTTCGGGTGTCAAGGGAAGGGGCGGAAACCGGGTGGGTTGCACGAACTGACAAGGGCGGGTACACACCCGCCCCTCTGTAAAGGAATTCACCGGCATTTGCCGAAGGGAAGCGTTGAGTTCACGGCCGGAAGCAAAAAACCTCAGCGCGTATCTTGCGGAAACGCAAGCGCATATCCTCCCCTGCCGTCACTCGGGGTCCCCATCGCTTTTTGCTGCCGCCTTTACGACTGAAGACTTCCGTTTTTTCACCGAGCTGCCGGCAGGTGTTCCCGGTGACTCCACATAGGTTTCCAACAACTCGATGATTGCCTGGCAGGAGCCATGGAGCCCCTTGCTGGCCTTTTCAATGTTGTCCCGGTCCGGTCCTTTCATGGGCCCCTGCTCGGGAATAGAAGCCACCTGCTCCCACCAGACGATCTGATCGAAGAATGACATGAAGGCAATCTCCACCTGCACCAGATTCGAGAGGGCCTTCTGGATCCGCTCCACCGGACCAAGCAGAAACAGCGTAACAAAGCTGGCGACACCAAGTCCGCCGAACAGCAGGGAATAGACCTTCTCCTGGGCAAGGACCGCGTAGAGTGCCGAGAAAATGAACAGGCCGATACCGGTAATGAACATGGCCTTGTTCATGAGGGAGATGGCGTGATAGGTCTGCACCGCACGGTTGAAGGTCTGTTCAACCACCTCATGCATCTTGGCGGTAAGGTTCTTCCGCAGATCCATGACCTCCAGCAGCATTTCCGTCTGTTTTGTCTGGATCCGCAGCACCTGCGCAGGATCGGGCATCGGCATGCCGCCGGGAATGGACACCGGCTGCATGATGGCCCGTTTCACCAGTTCAACCTCCTCGGCATCAAGCTGGTAACCGGCCTCGTGCACAGCTTCGCTGAAATTGCGCTGCAAAGCGGCGTTGAAGTCCAGGTCTGCCCTGTTTCTGCCGATCACCATCCAGACGTGCTCTTTACTCATGCAAACCCTCCTCGCACGGTTTTACTATTGCCAGAGACCCAGCAAAAACTGGTAGCGCGCCTGCATCTGCGGCCCCAGGTCCTTCTTCAGCTGGTAGTCAACCAGAATGTTACCGATTACATTCCGGGCCCAGGTCTCGCGGGTTCCCGCCCCCGTCTGCATAACCAGGTCATCGAGCGCCTGCAGGAATTCATCGGGAATCTGAATCGTAAGAGCAGCCATGTCGTTCCTCCTTACAGATCTATATGTACAGGTACAGCGCCCAGCAGGTAACGTGGCAGGTTACGGTCCGACACATACCTGCAGGGCCTCAGCCAGCTTTCTGCCCAATCCGCATGCGGCTTCGATGTTTTCCGGCTGCAGGGCAAAACTGTTGATACCAACCGAATCCACTGTAGCTTCCGGACCAAAAATCATCCGGATACCGGACATCCGGCAGTCATCACCGACACCGCAGCGAACACAGGGAACATTGCCCCGCACCTTCAGGGAACCGACAAACCGCATCCCCTCTTCCAGCATGTAGTACATGACCGTGTTCACGCCCATTTCCGCCGCGGGAGGAAGCTGCTCGCACCCTTCGGGGATGGCCGAGGTGATGACCGCCGCCCCCGGCTTCCCGGCCATGAACCCATGGTTATGGCGCAGGGGATACAGTCGCTCCAGAAATGACTTGCTGCGGGCATCCAGCGATGAGTAGGGCGTAAAACCCGCAACCACCAGGGCATCAGCCGCCTTGGCCTTTTCAGCCAGCAACTGACCGTCGTCCTCTATCACGCACCGGTTGGTCTCTACACAGCCAAGGCATGCCAGGCACGGCGCAACAGTATAGTCGGAAAGCTTGATGAATTCAGTCTCCAGACCGGTCGCATCCAATACGGCAGCCAGTGCCCGGTCGGTATTGCTGTTCAGAATTGGTGACCCTGAAACGCCCAGTACTTTCATTGCCCCTCCTTGCGATCATTTGCTCTGTGTACCCGGGAAATCTTCCAGGGTCAACAAAGACATTAGCGTACTATCCATACGAAACATCTTGGATTAGCGGTAATTAAATTGCAATACAAATCTAGGGTCCATATATTGAGCGAAAAATGCCTTGCGTCACGGGCTGGCAGTGGTTCCAGGATGCCATGTTACAACCACTGCCATTTGCCGCTGGAAAATGAAAGGCCTTAGTTATGAATAGACGGGAAAACGGTGCCCACGTCGAATATGCTCTGCAGTTGCTCAACCAGGGATTCGTTTGCCTCCCCCTGCGCTCCGGTGGCAAGCACCTGGACCTTGCCGCCATGGGCATAGAACCACTCCATCTCCGCACCATGGGTAAAAAACTGAAGGAAGCGATGTTTACAGGCATCACCCTGGCGTTATCGCTCAAGCCCCCCGGCCCGGACGAGATCGCTCGATGGTTCAGCGGATTCAGCGGCAACATCGGCATTTTGGCCGGCCATGGCAATCTCATCGTGCTCGATTTCGATTGTCCGTCTGCCTATGACCGTTGGCGTAAATCACAAGAGGCACTGGTCTCACACACGCCGGTCGCCCGAACACCACGCGGTTTCCACGTGTACCTGCGATCGGCCCAACCCACCGTAACGTCGAGCCTGTACGCCGGACTGCGCAGAATCGGCCACGTCAAGGCGCTCAGCGGCTACGTCGTGAGCAGCCCGTCGCGACTTCGGGACGGCACGACCTATTCCTGGCTGCCCGGGCAATCGCCGTTCGTGTGCAGCCCACAGGCCATCCCGGATCTTGCGAGTCTTTCACTGCACGGGGAGTCGCCGCTCAAGCGCGTTTATGACCGCCTCCGCAAACGCGGATATTTCAGCCATCAGTAAACCGCACATTGTATGCCTGCGAACATAACGATCCCTATGGAAACCATCGGCTGCACTCAAGGCGGAACAGTACCGTGCATCAGTGTCATCATTCCCGTGCGGAATGCGGCCACAACCATTGCCAGAACGCTACGCTCACTGGTCCCCGATGCCGGATTGGTCAGCGAGATTCTGGTCATGGATGATGGCTCAACGGACGAGACGTCTGCGGTCGCCGCCGAAACTGCACGGCTCTATGGTCTGCCCCTTGAGGTCATGCCAGTCTGCGCCGGAAGCGCGGGCGGAGCACGTAACGCCGGCATTGCGCGGGCAACCGGCACGTTTATCTACATGCTCGATGCCGACGACGAGGTAATCGCCGGCGGCCTGTCGCAGCTTCACGAGGCTCTGTGTCGGAATACAGGTGCAGGGCTTTCGGTTGGCGCCACTATCCGCAGGACAGCGGGACGCCCCGACAAGCTGAAGGTGCCGGCCGGCTATGGCGACAATCCCATGGAAAACGCAAGATCCTACCTGCGCAACGGTATGTGGCCGATCGCCATGGGAAGTGCGCTGATAGTCTCCGCACAACGTGGCGCCATTCACTTTCCCGAAGCCATTGGCCTGGACGAGGACACCTGTTTCTGGGCCGCGCTGCTGGCGCGCGAGCAGGTAGCGACGATCGCCGCAGCCGTTCTACTGTACCATCTCGACGAAGCGCGCATGGCGCAACGGTTCTGCCACACCCCGCGGAGAACGCTGCTTGCCATTTCTCGGGAATTCGACAGACTTGCCGCTTTCGGCATCGACCGCAACACCCTGCAGTGGCGCAAGGCGTGGATTGCTCTGCGAATCGTTCGCCAGCTCCTGATCGCCCATCGGTATGCCGATGCGGCAAACATTCTGCGCGCAGCGCGGGCACACGCTGCATTCCGCCATGGCTGGAAGGTTTTCCAGTATCGTCTGCGCATTGTCGCGGGCAGGTGTCTGCACAAAGCACCCTTGCCTGCTGCAGCGACGCAGCACCTTGGCGGTCCGCGCCGAACACTGGTCGTGACCTATGATCCTGCCTGGCCGCCCATTTCCGGTGCTGACCTCAGGAATTGGGACAACGCGAGGGCCGCCGCACAGAATGGGCCGGTACTGCTCGTTTCGGTCCGGCCCCACGATGAAGTCGCACCGCCTCCCGGGACCGGCGTCACCGTTGGTTCGCTCCAGGTGGCCGGTGACGGGCGAAAACAGAGCATTGCCGGATTCCGGACATGCCTTGAGCCGCGGATATCCGTCGCCGCGCTGGAGCGATTGCTTGATCTGACCAGGATCTTCCGGCCAGACGCCGTCGTTGTGGAAGGAATACCGCTCTTTCGCCTTATCCGTCCGCTCCGCCCGCTCACGGGGCTGCTGGTTCTTGACATGCACAATGTCGAGTCCGAGCTTATCGGCCAACAGCACGAACGGACAACAACCATGATGCGGCTGAAGCGGCTCAAACTTCGCGCCAAGGACCTGATCCAGCGTTTCA
>CAYSWG010000014.1:7763-13412 GCA_964434465.1 uncultured Geobacteraceae bacterium | reverse complement strand
GCTCATGGGGAACGATGTCGGCAGCATCCGGCGACTGGAACGCCGGGCTGCCGCGTTGGTCGATCGCGTCTGGGTCTGCTCCGAGGCGGACCATGAACGTTTGCGCACGGTTACCCGGCCGAAGGCCGTCCATATCGTCCCCAACGGCATCCCCCGCTTCGACGAAACGCCAGCCGCACCGCTGCCGCGGGCACCGCTCGACGGCGGGTGGCCGGCACTGCTCTTCGTCGGTCATCTCGGCTACTGGCCGAACGTGGATGCCTCACTACACCTGGCAAACGTCATCCTGCCACTGATTCGACGGCGGTTCCCCAATGCCGGGCTGACACTCGCCGGCCGCTATCCGAAACCTGCGGTGAAAGCATTGGCCGAGGTGCCTGGCGTACAACTTGTTGAAAACCCTGGAGATCTCAGCACACTCTATCGCCGCACTCATCTCTGCGTCGCGCCAATCCGGGCCGGCGGCGGCACCCGCATCAAAATCATGGAGGCAATGGCATGGGGTCTGGCGGTTGTTGCCACACCCATCGCCGTGGAAGGCCTTGGACTCGCCAACGGCATTGACGTTTCCCTCGCCGATACGGACGAGGACCTGGCGCGCCTCGCGTGCGAACTCTGCGCCGACCCGGCGCGGCTGGAGCGGCAACGGGTTCTCGCCCATGCCTTTGCCAGACAGAATTTCGGATCAAGAGCCATTGATCGCGCCGTGCTGCTCGGCCTGGGTCAAGGAGAAAATGGACACCTATGATACCGTCGTTGCTGCACCAAACATGGAAAACCGAAACCATTCCCAGCCGCTTTGCCGGCTATACCGAAAGCTGGACGCGTCATAATCCCGGCTTGACCCGTATCCTCTGGACAGACCGGATGCTGCTGGAATTCGTCGCCGAACACTATCCGGACTTTCTTGCCACGTTTTGCAGCTACCGCTACGGCGTCTTGCGCGCCGATGCCGCCCGCTATCTTTTGCTGCACCACTTTGGCGGCATCTATGCCGACATCGACTGCCAGTGCATTGCCCCCTTCGACCCCATCATGCATGAGAAACGGGTCGTGCTGTGCACAGAGCCCCAATCCCATGCAGACCGGCAGGCCGCGTATCGGGGACTTCCCTACCTGATCTTCAACGGTACCATGGCCAGCCCGGCCGGACATCCGTTCTGGCTCCACGTCATCTCCTATTTCCCGGGGCTGGTTCATGCCAAAGAAGTCCTTGATGCCACGGGTCCCTGTGTTCTCACCTCCGCGCACCTGAGTTTTCCGGACCAGGCCAGCCTGGCGATCCATCCGGCAAACCTCTTTGCGCCCATGGACAGCAGCGGGGTCCGCCAAGAAGGCGTATCCGGGCACCAGGAACTATCAATCCACTACTGGGCCGGAACCTGGTGGAAGCCAAAACCTGCCGGCAAACTGGCCGATCCCTTGTATTTCGCCTTCTACAAAACCCGGTATCTTCTGGAGCGCGGCACGTATCTGCGTGAATCAGAAGTTCGCCAGAAAGTTGATGCTACCGTTTTGACGGCATCGGCGCCACAGGGAGACAACCTCGCGATCCTGGTTCCCCTCCGCGATGCGGCGCAACACATCGAACCATTCCTCAAGGCCATCAACGAACTGGAATACCCAAAGGAAAAAATAAAACTCGTCTTCTGCGAGGGAGACAGCACTGATAGCAGTTGGGAGTTGCTGCAGACGGCCGTTGATCCGCTGCGGAAAGAGTATCGGGGCATCATGCTCCTGCAAAAACACGTGGGCACGCGCATTGACCGGCCGAAACGGTGGAAGCCGCAGGCGCAGCGGGCGCGTCGTGCCGGCATAGCCAGGGTGCGCAATCACCTGATCGACCATGGCTTGGATGCATCCGACGACTGGGCCCTGTGGATCGACATCGACGTCTGGAACTTTCCGGCCCATATCGTCCAGCTCCTGGGCAGCACCGGCCGGCGCATTGTTGTTCCCAATTGCGTCACGATACCGGGGGGCCCCAGTTTTGATCTCAATACCTTCATAACCGTCCGCCCGGAGAGGGATTATCGCTACTACCGCAGCACCCGCCACGGATTGTACCAGCCGCCGGCCAATTTCATCGGTCGTCTGCACCTCAGCGACGTTCGCCACCTGGAACGGATCGACCTCCACTCGGTTGGGGGTACGATGCTGCTGGTCGATGCAGCCCTGCACCGCGGCGGTCTGCGTTTTCCGGAAATCCCCTATCGCGACCTGATTGAAACCGAAGGATTTGCCGCCCTTGCGCGAGATTTCGGCATCATTCCCCTCGGCCTGCCAATGCTGGAGGTGCTGCATGTACCGTGGTAAGGGCACAAAAAAACTCGTCAAAACATCCTCCTGCTCGACAGACGAATCAGGACTGAAATAAAAATCACCCGCAGGCCTTGAAATAAACTCCGGGAATGATTAGTTTGATGCTCGGCATTACGCATATCATCATTGCACGAGGAGAATCATTACCCATGACGAAGACCACCAAGCAATTCCAGACCGAAGTCCAGCAGCTGCTCGATCTGGTTATCCACTCCCTCTACTCCAACAAGGAGATCTTTCTCCGCGAGCTCATTTCCAACGCTTCCGATGCCATCGACAAGGCCCGCTTCGAATCCCAGACCGACAAGAGCATCCTGGAAGATAATGCTGACTGGAAAATCAAGCTGGTTCCCGACAAGGAGGCCGGCACCCTGACCATCCGCGACAACGGCATCGGCATGACCGCCACCGAAGTGGAAACCAATATCGGCACCATCGCCCAGTCGGGCACCAAGTCCTTTATCAATGGACTGAAGGCGCAGAATATCCAGGAGCACCCGGAACTGATCG
The DNA here is from genome assembly GCA_964434465.1 of uncultured Geobacteraceae bacterium. GTDB lineage: Bacteria > Desulfobacterota > Desulfuromonadia > Geobacterales > Geobacteraceae > RPRC01. The sequence goes on along the minus strand of CAYSWG010000014.1, from coordinate 10,580 downwards.
GCCAGTTCGGTGTCGGTTTCTATGCATCGTTCATGGCCGCCGACCGGGTCAGCCTGATCACCCGCCGGGCAGGCGACACGCAGGGCGCGGTAGCCTGGGAATCGGCCGGTGACGGAACCTATACCATCGAAGACTGCAGCAAGGAATGCCGCGGCACCGACGTTGTCCTCCACCTGAAGGACGACATGAAGGAATTCCTCGATGAGTGGCGGCTCCGCTCCATTGTGAAGAAATACTCCGACTACGTGCAGTACCCGATCACCTTGGACGTAACCCGCGAGGAACTGCCCCGCGGCGTGGACGGCAAGCCCATCGAAGGCGCGGAAAAGATCAAGAAGACCGAGGAAGAAACCCTCAACTCCATGAAAGCGATCTGGGCCCGGCCAAAGAACGAGATCACCGAAGAGGAGTACACTGAGTTCTACAACCACATCTCCCACGATTACGGCAAACCCCTGCGCACCATCCACTACTCCGCCGAGGGCACCAGCGAGTTCAAGGCCCTGCTCTACTTGCCCGAACACCGCCCCTTCGACATGTTCATGCCCGAGCACCGCAAAGGGGTGCATCTCTATGTGAAACGGGTCTTTATCAGCGACAAGTGCGAGAACCTCCTGCCCGACTACCTGCGTTTCGTCAAGGGTGTGGTCGACTCCAGCGACCTGCCCCTCAACGTTTCCCGGGAAATCCTCCAGGAGGACGCCCAGATCCGCAAAATCCAGAAAAACCTGGTGGGCAAGATCCTCAGCACCCTGGCCGAGATGAAAGAGAAATCGCCAGAGGACTACGCAAAGTTCTACAAGGAATTCGGTCCGGTCCTCAAGGAAGGGATCCACTTCGACCACGCCAACAAGGAGAAGCTCCAGGACCTGGCCCTCTTCGAAAGCAGCAAGACGGAAGCAGGCAGCACCGTATCCCTGAAGGACTATGTGGGAAGGATGCCGGAAGGGCAGAAGGAAATATACTACATCACCGGCAACAGCCGGGCCCTTATCGAACACTCACCCCACCTGGAAATCTGCCGGAAGAAGGATTTCGAGGTGCTCTTCCTCACCGACCCCATCGACGAATGGGTCGTGCAGGCACTCAGCGAGTATGACGGCAAAAAACTGAAATCGGTGCTGTCCGGCAAACTGGACGTGGATTCGGAAGAAGAGCAGAAAGAGCAGGACGAGAAAAAGAAGGACGCCGAAAAACAGTACGGCGACCTGCTCGGCTTCATCAAAGACAAACTGGGCGACCGGGTCCAGGAAGTGCGCCTTTCCGATCGCCTCACCGACAGCGCCTGCTGCCTGGTGGCCGACGAATACGGCATGAACGCCAACATGGAGCGCATTCTCAAGGCCATGAACCAGGAGGTTCCCGAATCCAAACGAATCCTGGAACTGAATCCGGATCACCCCATCACCGGCATCATGCGCACCCTGTTCGACAAGGACAAGGAAAATCCCAAACTGGATGACTACTGCGAACTGCTCTTCGACCAGGCGCTGCTCACCGAGGGTTCACCAGTCAAGGATCCGCTCCGGTTTACCCGGCTCATCAGTCAATTGATGGTGGCGGACGGCGAAACGGTCATCGGGGGCAAGTGACCGGGACCAGCCACACTGCATATGAATAAAGCGGGACCGGTCCGGTGATCAGTCCCGCTTTTTTTGCATCAAAGGGTGACGTTCCCCTAGCCTTGAGCAAACAGTTGGCTGATCACATCAGTCACCGCTTTGATGGAAAAGGGTTTGGTCAACACTTCCGTCATCCCCGACTCCATGAACCGCTTGCGGTCTTCCTCAAGGGCATGGGCAGTTATAGCCACAACGGGAATGTTATGGTTGGGATGCGTCACCGGGTAGCGGCGAATCTTCCTGGTGGCCGAAACACCGTCCACCTCCGGCATGGACGCATCCATGAACACCAGGTCAAATTTTTCCCGATCAAGACGGGACAATGCTTCCTTGCCATTGACGACCGCCACCGGTGCATAACCCTTTTTCCTGAGAATCTGCACGAAGATATCCCGATTGATGGCATCGTCCTCGGCAATCAATATGCGCAGCGCCGACTCGGCAACCGGTTCCTCGAAGTGGGACAACAACACCTGATTTTCCCGGTCGCCGGCATCCAGCAGACCAAAACCGGCAACAAAGTGGAAGGTGGTGCCCTTGGCCGATTGCCGATCGACCCAGATCCTGCCGCCCATGAGTTCCACCAGTTCCTTGCAGATGGCCAGGCCGAGGCCGGTGCCGCCAAACCTTCTGGCGATGGAAGAGTCCGCCTGGGTAAAGGGCTCGAAAATAGTCTGCATCATCTCTTCGGAAATACCAATGCCCGTATCGGTCAGGGAGAAGTGCAAAACAACCTCGTCCCCCTCGCCCCGGTCCCGTCTCACGCCGAGAACAATATGCCCCGCCTCGGTAAACTTGATGGCATTGGAGAGCAGATTGGAAAGGACCTGCTTCAAACGAAGCGGGTCACCGATCAATGCGCCCGGTACCGAAGCGGGTAACTCCAGGTCAAAGGTAAGCCCCTTTGCGGCAATGCGCGGCTGGTGGATCCTGATAACCTCCTGCAACGTGTCGGCAATGGTAAAGGGCTCCCGGCGCAACTCCACCTTGCCCGCTTCGATTTTGGAAAAGTCGAGAATATCGTCAATGATCAGCAGGAGACTCTCGCCGGCATTCTGCATGGTTTCCAGATACTGCCGCTGCTCGCTGTCCAGGTGCGTTGTCTGCAGCAACTCGATCATACCGAAAATACCGCCCATGGGCGTGCGGATTTCGTGGCTCATATTGGCCAGGAACAGACTCTTGGTCATATTGG
>CAYSWG010000014.1:0-7753 GCA_964434465.1 uncultured Geobacteraceae bacterium | reverse complement strand
CGTTTGCAGCTGCCGGGTCCGCTCGCCAACCTTCTGTTCAAGCTCCTGATTCAGCTGGACGATGGAACGCTCCGCATCCTTGATGCGGGTGATATCGGTAAAGGTGAGCACGACACCCTCGATGACACCCGTTTCCGCCTTGAAGGGCAAGACCCGCTTCAGCAGCCATTGGCCATCAGTGGTCTCTTCTTCCGTCTCAAGGGGCGTGCCACTGGTGAGTACCCGTCGGACATCGTCGAGCATTTCCTGCTGGTTTGCCAAATGGTAGGCAATGTGATCGATGGGCCGGCCTATGTCCTGGGGCAGCAGCTTGAAGAACTGCCCGATGGCCGGATTAAACTTGCGGATCGCCAGATTGGCGTCCAGATAGACGGTTCCCACCTGAATACTGGCCAGCAGGTTTTCATGATCCTGATTGAGCTGCTTGAGCTCACGGTTCTTGGTCTCAAACTCGGAGTTGACGGTGTACAGCTCCTCATTGACCGAGTGCAGCTCTTCGTTGGTGCTCTGCAGCTCTTCATTGGAAGCAAGCAGTTCCTCATTGGTGGCCTGCAGTTCCTCATTGGACGTCTGCAGTTCCTCGATCGCAGTCTGCAGACTTTCCTTGGTTGCCTGCAACTCCTGTTCAAGATCGGCAATACGCTGTTGATAGTGTTCAGGAACCGGGAGTGCACCGACCGGCACAAGCTCGCCTTCACGGACCTTGCTGTCACTGCGTCGCTCCTGGGGAAAGCGCAGGGCGATAAAGTAATGGGTGACGCCCGCCCGTTCGTCGGGGATGCACTCCACATGAAGCGTGCAGCGCTTTTTTTTCCGCCCGGAACCGATCTGCACCGTCCCGGCCGTGACACTGCTTGCAGTCTTTGCCGCCCGGTGCAGGGCCGTTGCCAGGGGGAGCCGCAGCTCATCCACGACCCGCGAGATGATATCGTTTTCGAAGCGCCCTTCGTGCTGGCTCAGGAGCAGCGACGTATCGCCAAAGCAGTGCAGCACCTGTCGCCGTTCGTTGATCAGCACCCCGGCCGGCATGTACTCGCGCAGGAGATAATCGTAGTCATGTACCAGCTGACGATCGAGACTGACTGTCATCCGGTGTGGTGTCTGGATAACGGCTGAAGCCGTAAATCGCTGCTGGGATGGATCCACATTCATATCCAGGGAAATTTTCAGATCCCGGGCCTTGCGGAAAATTTTACACGAGCTGTCAATCGTGTCGAATTCGGCGGCAATCTTGCCCAGTCCCTCACTGCTGCCAAGAAACAGCACGCCATGGAGCCGGAGCGCAAAGTGAAAAAGAGAAATCACCTTTTCCTGGGCCTCGGGCTGCAGATAGATAAGCAGGTTGCGGCAGCAGACCATGTCCATGCGGGTAAAGGGTGGATCACTGATCAGATTGTGGGGAGCAAAGACAATCATCTTGCGCAGTTCGGAACTTACCCGGTAGCTGTTATCGCCCTGCTTTACAAAGAAGCGCAACAGACGGTCCCGGGAAACATTCTTCAACCGCTCCCTGCTGTATACGCCATGGGAAGCAAACTCAAGGGAAGTGCGATGCACATCGGTGGCAAAGATGGTAATGGCTCCGCGAAAACCGGAGCGTTCCGCCTGCTCGGTAAATATGATGGCCAGGGAGTACGCCTCCTCCCCGGTGGCGCACCCCGTTGACCAGACCCGGACATCCTCATGGTCCTTGCGGTCGTGGAACAGCTCGGGCAGGACCACATCCTCAAGTTTCCTGAAGGCCTTGGGATCCCTGAAAAATTCTGTGACGCCGATCAGCAGATCCCGGTAGAGGGCATCAAGCTCTTCCGGCTCCTTGGCCAGAATCGCAGCATAGGCATTGGCATCGCCGATTTCCCGGGTATCCATGCGGCGGTGAATGCGGCGACCGACCGTCGGCGGCTTGTAGCGGGAAAAATCCAGATTGTACTGGCTGCGCAGCAGGGAAAAGATGGTCCGGTACTCACCATCCACTTCACCTTGATCCAGGGCGATCTGCCGGAACGCCTCGATCCGCTCCTCGGGTGTAAAACCGGCGTACTTGAGGATAGCCATGGGCATCTGTTCCGGTGGCAGCATCAGGTCACAGGTACCGGTGGCCAAGGCACTGCGCGGCATGCCGTCGAACTGGGCCGAGTCAACGGTCTGAACCAGAACAAGACCGCCGACTTCGTGTATTTCGCGAATGCCGCGGGAGCCGTCGGAACCGGTTCCGGAAAGGATGACGCCAATGGCCCGCTCACGGGCATCGGCCGCCAGCGAGCGGAAGAACACGTCGATGGGCAGGTCCAGATGCTGACCCGGGTCCCGTTCAGTCAGGTACAGACTCCCCTGGTCCACGGTCATCTGTGATTTCGGCGGTATCAGATAAATGCTGTCCGGCCGCAGCACCGTGCCGTTGGTAACCCGGTGGATGGTCATGGTCGTATGGCGGGCCAGCAGATCGTCCATGAGGCTTTTGAAATCCGGAGACAGATGCTGAATAACAACAAAGGCCATACCGCTGTCGGGCGGCATGTTATCAAAAAATTTCTCCAGGGCGGACAGTCCGCCCGCCGAAGCGCCGACACCAACAATAAAGTTCGGTGTGCGAGTAGCGGAATTCTTTTGTGACTGCATGGTGGTGTTCCCCTTTACAGACCAGATAGTATTTCGACACTGCCCGGGAACACCGTTGTCACCAGGCAAAGGTAGCAAATAATTCCTGAAATCCAGTGTCATTTCAAGGCTCTTGAACCACGGAACCTTATCGGTACACCCTGTAGCGGTATCAGTTTAATGAGTTATAGGGTAATGTCAAGAATGGTTATCATCCAATGGTCAGGTCACCCGCAGAGCCTCGACGATGTTCTTCCGTGCGGCCCGTAGCGCAGGAAGAACGCCGCCGACAAATCCCATGACCAGTGAAAATACCAGGGAATTGATTACAATGTTCGGGGTGAGGGCAAAGGTAAAGGCCAGCTCGGAGAATGTCTGGAAATTGAGGGTTGAGATGGTGAAAAGCTGTAGAAATGAGGCGAAGAACAGTCCCGTTCCTCCGCCAAGCAGGCCGAGGAACATGGCCTCCAGGAGAAAGGCCATGAGGATGCTCCTCCGCTGAAATCCCAGGGCCCGCAGGGTGCCGATCTCGTTGGTGCGATTGGCTACGGCTGCGTACATGGTGATCATGGCGCCAATGACGGCCCCCAGGGAGAAAATAACGGTCAGGGAAATACCCAGAATGCGTAGAAACTTGGCCATCATCTCCGACTGGTCGGCATAGTAGCGGGTTTCCCGACGGGCCTCAAGAGTCAGGCGCGGATCCGTTTCTACACGCTCTTTGACGGCGGAAAATAAAGAACTGTTCGTTAGTTTGAAGATCACCGACGAGTAGACCGGCCGGCGAAAGGCCTGCTTGAACTGATCGGCATCACCCAAGATTTCGGAGCTGAAGCCGCTGTTGCCCGCTTCGAAAATACCCACCACCGTCCAGGCGCGCATGCCGAAGCGCAGTTGCTCACCGACACCACCGCCGGTGAATCGCCGGGCAATGCTGCTCCCGGCCATTATTTCCGCCGAGCCGGGCCGGGGCAAGCGGCCCTTCACCAGGCGCACCTGGGGGCGCAGCTGCAGGGAAACCGGCTGGATACCGCGAATGGTCACCTGGGACGTTGTGGTGGCACCCCGCTTGGGCAGGTTGATGAGCACCACCAGCTCCTTGGCCAGGAGTCGCCGGCCGTCGGCACCGAACGCTACCGCCGGTTCCGTCTCGACGATGGCGGCCTGCTGCCGTTCGATGCCGCTCTGTACCTCGGTTGCCGACCCCTTGCGGATCAGCACCACATTATCGGGGGATCCGGTCTCTACCAAGGTCTTCTGCAACCCTTCGGCGAGCATGAGAATTGCAGCAAAAACGAAAACGACCAGGGCCATGCCCGTCGCCGTCAGCACCGTCGTCATGCGGCGGGTCCAGAGGTTGCGCATACTGTAGGAAAGGGGGATGGCCATGGCTGTTCACCCTATCCTGCGCAGCCCGTCGGCGATGGGAATGGTTATTGCGCGCCAGGCGGGGAACATAGCGGCAACAAGACCCACAAGCACCGCCGCCGCCAGATCCATGGCAATGGTTGCAGACGCCACTTGGAAAATGGGGAAAAAGGCGGACAGGGCAGAGCCGAAGGCATAGGCGGCGGGAAAGGTCAGGGCAATGCCCAGAACGCACCCGGTCATGGTGATGAGCAGTGATTCACCGAATACCAGTCCGGCAATGTGGAAGGCGCCGAACCCCAGGGTTTTGAAGACGGCATATTCGCCGATCCGCTCCCGGGCCGTCATGGCCATGGTATTGGCAACCACGGCCATGATGATGACAATGACCACAAAGGACACCAGCTCGATAGCGACGATGATTGCCTCGGTCATGGAAACGAAGCCCATCTGAAAAGCCTTTTCCGTTTCGGTCAGGGTCTCACCCAGAGAGTTGCGGAACATCCCGTCTACGGCCGCGGCCACCTCAGCGGACCGGTTGGGACTGGAGAGACCGAGCATGTAGAATCCCACCTGATCGGCGCGGCGCGGTACCGTCTGCCGGACGGTCTCGTTGAGATACTCCCAACTGAAAAACATCTGCGTTTCGTCGGTACTCTTTTCCCGGCCGCGGTAAATCCCGCGCAGGACAAATTCCCACTCCCCGGGGAAAATGGTGCCCTTGAGGATAATGGTGTCGCCAAGTTGCCAGCCAAACCGGTCGGCCAGTTTGCGACCGGCTACACAGGCCTTGCGATCGCGAATAACCGCCGCAGTCTGTTCGGGAGTCAGGACGAACTCCGGATAGAGGGACAGATAGGAGCCCATGTCCACGGCGAAGTTGGCAAAGAAGTTCTTTTGATCGATATAAACGCCGCCGAACCAGTTGCCGTAAGACACCGCCCTGACACCATCCACCTGGCGAATGCGTTCTTTGTAGGAAAGGGGCAAAGGAAAAATCAGCGAGATGGCATTCCTGGTGATGAGCCTGCTGGCCGAGGAAGCCTCCACGCCGGCATACCAGGCGCCGATCACCGTGCGCAGCATGCCGAAGGCGAGGATGGCAATGGTGATACCGAGGATGGTGAGCGCCGTGCGCAGCCGATGCCGGAACGCATTGCGCCAGAGCAGCTTAAGGACGTGCATCGTTCAGAACACCTTTATCCAGATAGCGGATGGTATGGGCCATGTCGGCCGCCCGCGGGTCATGGGTGACCATGATGATCGTTTTGCCCGACTCGTGATTGAGCCGGTCGAGCATCTGCAGGATCTCGGCGGCTGAGGAGCGATCCAGGTCGCCGGTTGGCTCATCGGCGACGATGATCGCCGGATCGGTGACAATGGCCCGGGCGATGGCTACCCGTTGCTGCTGGCCGCCGGACAGTTCGCCGGGGAAGTGCGCCATGCGGTCGGCCAGACCGACAATCCGCAGGGCCGTCTCCACATGGGCCCGCCGTTCCGCCCGGGCAAGGCGGGTCAGCAGGAGGGGAAGCTCCACATTCTCGAAGGCGGACAACACCGGAATCAGATTATAGAATTGGAACACGAACCCCACATTGAGGGCCCGCCACCCGGCCAGCGTGCTTTCATCCAAGGTGGTAATTTCCACGCCGCCCACCAGGATGCTGCCCGTGTCCGCTTTATCGATGCCGGCCAGGAGGTTGAGCAAGGTGCTCTTTCCCGAACCGGACGGTCCCATAAGCGCAAGAAACTCACCATCGGCAATATCGAAGGAGATATTCTCCAGCACCGGGATGGTCTGGGTACCGCGCCGGTAAGACTTGCTCAACTGCCGGATCTGCACTATGGGCGGTTTCGAATCGATCATGGCATTATTGCTCTGGCACCGAAACCCGGGCGCCATCCCGCAGCCGTTCGCCTGGCCGGAGCACCACCCGCTCGCCGACCGTGACGCCGCTGGTCACCTCCTGCAGCTCGCCGATTTTTGTTCCCAGACGCACCGGGCGCTGGATCACCCGACCATCCTCAACAACAAAGACCACCTGCCGTCCTTTGCGGAGAGCGAGTGCGGCAGGATTGAAAGTCAGCCGCGGGGTTCTTTCCCCCCCGGCCACGGCACGGGAAAGAAAGGCAACCTTGGCGCTCATCTCCGGGAGAATGCGCCGATCATGGTCCAGAAAACGCACCTTTACCAGGACCGTCGCCTTGCTCCGATCTGCAGTGGGAACAATCATATGCACCTGGCCTCGGAAACGCAGGTCGGGAAAAGCGTCCAGCTGGATTTCGCACGGCTGTCCCCTGGTGACCTTCTCCAGGTTGGATTCGGACACGTCAACCTCCACCTGGAGGGAATCCATATCGGCGATGGTGACCACCGCCGCTTTGGCGTCAGCCGCCGCCCCGAGGGGCGTTACGATATCGCCCACATCGGCATTTTTCGTCAAAACCACCGCATCAAAGGGAGCCCTGATCAGAGTGAACTCCACGGCGGTTCGAGCCCCATCCCGGGCTGCGGCTGCCGCCCTGACCGAAGCTTCGGCGCCGGCAACAGCCGCCACCGCCTTGCGATAGCGCGCCTGGGCGGCATCAAAATCAGCCTGGGCGATAAATCCCTGGGCAAGGAGTTCCTTGGACCGCCCGAATGCCAACCCGGCGTCATGGCGTTCGGCCAATGCCTGATCCACAAATGCCCGGTTGCTGGCCAGGTTTGCCACAGCCTGGGCCTCACCGGCGCGGACATCATCGTTTTCGATCCGGGCAAGCACCTGGCCGCCACGAACGAGGCTCCCCTCTTCGACCCCCAACCAGACCAGCCGTCCGGTTGCCTTGGAAGCAACCGCCGCCTTGCGCTGGGCAACCACATAGCCGCTGGCATTGAGCTCCGTGAACCCCTGGGAGGGATAGATACGCTGGACACCGGCGACTTCCACGTCGACCGCCGGCCGCAGTATTCCCGTACCATAGAGCAATCCCGCACCGAACAGCAGCAGTACCGCACCGGCCAACCAGAGTTTCCACGCCCGGAACCGTTTCGGGCGTGACGCGACAGCGGTCTTGTCTATCTTCAGATTACCCAGATCGTCATCTGCCATAACCACTTCAGTCCCCTCTCCCCCTGATGTGCAACCGCCAGAATTCAGCGCTCCTCGATTTCCACCTGGATCAGCTCAACGTCCGGCCGTTCCGTCACCAGCCATTCCTCCAACTGCTCAAGAACCTTACGGGCGCCGACGCGACTGCCGCTCACGGCGGCAAAGCCAAGCAGCGCTTCGCCGGACACATCCTGCAGGTCAACCTCGGCAGCGGCGACGTTGAAGGTATTACGGGCCCGGGCCAGGATGCTCTTGACGATACCCCGTTTTCCCTTGAGGGAACGGCTGGGCAGGTAGAGGTGGAACACGGCGCCATACACATGCATGGACTATCCTCCCGTTCGGCAGGCAGAACGCTTTGACTCTCCCGGTCCCTTGGGTATACTCTTGAAATCACTATCAGACCGGCCAGGAGCCCCCATGAACACGTTCGGAAAAATGTTGCTGCTCGCGATACTGCTCATTTTCGCACCGTGCTGTGCGATCAACCCGAAATCATCGGGGGCAGACGGAGCGGTCGCTGCAGCCATGGCCTCCCCGCGAATCGTACTTTACTCGGCGGCCTGGTGCCCCCACTGCAAAGCCGCCAGGGACTATTTCACCGCGCGGAACATCCCTTTTGAACTCCTGGACGTTGATGAAGACCCTGACGCCCTGGACATCCTGTTCAACCGCTACCGGACCAATAAAGTTCC
>CAYSWG010000013.1:0-20174 GCA_964434465.1 uncultured Geobacteraceae bacterium | reverse complement strand
CATAGTGTGCAAGGGCCAGGTTCATGCCGGCATTATCGTGATTTTGATAGAAAATATCATTGACGACAATAGTCAACTGAGTGATGGCATCGTCCCATCGTTGCATCTCCAGATACGTTACGCCCAGGTTGTTTCGTGCCTCGGAAAAATCGGAACTAAGCCTGATAGCCTGCAGATATTTCTGTTCGGCCAGATCGAATCTGTTTTTGAAAAAATATGCCTGACCAAGATGGTTAAGGAGTGTCGGTTCATCGGGAGTGATTTTCTCGGCTTCGGTCAACTCAACGAGAGCCCGGGTGTAATTACCCTCGACAAGAAAGGCAAGTCCCATCTGATGGTGGTAGGAAGCTTTTTTACTGGACTCATCCAGTGTCGCACATCCACAGCAGACAACCATGGTCAGAACCGTAACGAGCACATATGCATTCTTCATGTTAGTCACCTTTTTCCGCAAAGATTGTCATGACAAGAAGTAAGAACACGTTGCCGATCAAGTCACCCCATCGGGCAGTCCTTCAAAATGTGTCATCGCTTTGAAACTTCGATACCGCTCTTCTATTTCACGATACTGGAGCGAACGCAACCTGTCCAAGCTGAATTTTTCAACGGTAAAGGACGCCATTACACTGCCGAAAATAATTGCCTGGCGAATTCCTCCATCGCTGAGATCGCCAGTATTTGCCAGAAAGCCCATGAAGCCGCCGGCAAAGGTATCTCCTGCCCCGGTTGGATCGAAAACCTGCTCAAGGGGATATGCCGGAGCAGAAAAGACCGAGGACCCGGAAAACATGAGAACACCGTATTCCCCCCGTTTGACAATCAAGGTTTTGACGCCTAGTCCAAGGATTTTTTTGGCAGACTTCACCAGATTGGGCTCCTGTGCCAACTGCCGCGCTTCGGAATCATTGATTATCAGAATGTCAACCTTGCCAATGACGCTTTTCAAAGAGTCAGGCTTCGAAGATATCCAGTAGTTCATGGTATCACTGGCGACTACCCGTGGTCTTCTGACCTGCCGAACCACATCCATCTGCAGGTCAGGATCGATATTGGCAAGGAAGAGGTACTGGGCATCGGCGTATTCGGCAGGAATGACCGGCTTGAATGTTTCGAACACATTCAAACGGGTCTCCAGCGTCTGCGCCTCGTTGAGATCATAACCATACCGCCCTCTCCATGAAAAAGTCTCGCCGGAATTCCTGACAAGCCCGCGCAGATCGATATTTCTTGATCGCAAGAACTCGATATGCTCCTCAGGGAAGTCCTCACCGATCACGGCCACCAGGCTGACATCGGAAAAATAGCTGGCCGACGTGGCAAAATAGGTCGCAGAACCGCCAAGAACCCTTTCCACCAGGCCGAAGGGTGTTTCCACTGAATCAAAGGCCACCGAACCGACAACGACAATACTCATCAGACAGTCCCTCCGCAGGCTATGAAAGGTATTTTCCTGCCAACAGCGCCAAATCCGCCTTGGTCTGCTCCGGGATTGCCGGACGGTCGGTGATGATGGCATAGCGCAATGATTCGGAACAAGAACATTTCCTTTCGGCAATTCTGCCGGAAATCACACTGCTGAGTATCGATTTCGCCATTGCCACATTACTCCTTATTATTTCAAGGATTGCATCCACCGACACAGCATCATGGGTCTCATGCCAACAGTCATAATCAGTGGCCAGGGCGATAACGCCGTAGCACAATTCAGCCTCCCGGGCCAGCTTAGCCTCGGGAATATTGGTCATGCCGATTACAGACACGCCGAAGGAGCGGTACAGCAAAGATTCGGCCCGCGTTGAAAAGGCCGGTCCTTCCATGCAGATATAGGTTCCACCTCGGTGGACACGGGCTCCGGCCTCTACGGCAGCATCGGCCAGACAAGCTGAAAGGTCCGGGCATACCGGGTCGGCGAATTGCACGTGAGCAACAAGGCCGTTGCCGAAAAACGTATTGTGCCGTGTTCCGTTGGTACGATCGATAAACTGATCGGGAATTACGATGTGCCCCGGCTCGATTTCCTCACGCATGCTCCCGACCGCCGAAACGGAGATAAGCCTGGTGACGCCCAACTGTTTCATACCGTACACATTGGCCCGGTAATTCACTTCCGACGGCGACAACCGGTGACCCCGGCCATGACGGGGCAGAAACACCATGCGCATCCCGCTCAAAACACCGGTCACATAGGAGTCAGAGGGGGAACCAAAGGGTGTTTGCACTGTAACCTGTTCAACCTGCTCAAGCCCCTCCATCTCGTAGAGGCCACTGCCACCAATAACACCAATAACTTGCTCCGTTTCAGACATTGACAACTCCCCTGTAAAGAGATCTGCGCATCACAATAACCAACTATGCAGGTAAAAAGCTATTCTTTTTCAAGTTTTGCGCGGAGTTGACCGCAGGCCGCTGATATATCGGCTCCACGACTGGCCCGGGTGATAACCGTAAGATTCTTTTCCAACAGATAACCATGAAACCGGTCTATGGCCTGCTGTTCAGGGCATTGGTAATCGCACCCCTCAAACTCATTGAAGGGAATAAGATTAACCTTGACCGGAATACCCCGTAATAGCCTGACAAGACGCTTTGCGTCATCCAGGGAATCATTTATACCCCGGACCAGAACATATTCAATCGTTATCATTCTCCGGTTCGGCAACGGAAAGTTCCGGCATGCCGCTAGGAGCGCGGCCAGGGGATAGGTGCGATTGATCGGCATGAGCTGGTCACGTTGCTCATCCTTCGTTGCATTGAGCGATACCGCCAGGTTTACGGTCACCGCTTTACCGAGTTTCTCCATCTCGGGAACAAGTCCGGAAGTCGACACAGTCACCCGGCGATTGGATATCTGAAAACCATCTGCCGAAATCATAATCTTCAAGGCCCGAATGACATTCTCCAGATTGGCCAAAGGCTCGCCCATGCCCATGAGCACGATATTGGTGATGCGCTCCGTCTTCTGGATCGCGCACACCTGATTGACTATTTCGGCACAACGCAGATTGCGGGTCAAACGAAACGTGCCCGTAAGACAGAACGTGCATCCCATTGCGCACCCCACCTGGGTGGATACACACAAGGTTGCCCGATCCTCTTCCGGAATCAGCACCGACTCAATACTGGAGCCGTCCTCCAGTACGAAAAGAAACTTCTTCGTACCATCAACGGAAACCTCCACCTGCTCCTGAACCAGAGAGCTGACTCTGACCCGTTCAGACAGAGCGCCACGAAACTCCTTGGAAAGATTGGTCATTTCATCAAAGCTGGCCGCACCCTTCTGGTAAAGCCACTTGAAAATCTGCTTGGCCCGATACCGTTCTTTGCCTAAACCCTGAAGAAAATTTTCCAACTCTTCCAGACAAAAGTCTTTAATATCAATTTTTTCCATAGGGAGAACAAAAAAGCCCTTCACCGGGAAGGGCCTGATTTCCTTCTATACGCAGAACTTAACAAAGTTCCAGTACACTGAAAAAATAGGAAATCTCAAACGATGCCGACTCAGGGGCATCGGAGCCATGCACGGAATTCTCACCAAGGCTCAGGCCGAATTCTTTCCTGATTGTCCCATCAGCCGCATTCGCTGGGTTGGTCGCCCCCATGAGAAGCCGCCAATCGGCAATTGCATTCTCTTTTTGCAGGGCGAGAACAACCACCGGACCACTCGCCATATACGAACAGAGGTCGGCAAAAAAAGGGCGTTCCCTGTGTACATGGTAAAACCCCTCCGCTTGCGACCTACTGAGACATATCTTTTTCATCCCGATGATGGTAAAACCTGCCGACTCAATTCTCTCAAGGATCTTCCCGATTATATTGCGGGCAACAGCATCAGGCTTTATGATTGCAAAAGTTTGTTCCACGCCCCCCCCTTATCGGCACAACTATATTTATAACTGGCTGTTTTACCTATCATTCGACCCAGTTATTGTCAAGGAGATTTACCCTGTGAAACAAGAAAAGCCCGCAGAATACTCTGCAGGCTTTTCTTTTTCCCCAAGAATTCTTGAGAAATTACTTTGCTGCCGGAGCTTCCGGTGCAGGAGCAGCGGCGGAAGACATCGGAGCCATGGCTTCCGGTGCCGGAGCAGCGGCCTCAGGAGCCGGAGCCGGAGCTTCTTCTTTCTTCTTGCAGCCAGCGGCGAAAGACATAGCAAACACGAGGCAGAGAGCTAAAGAGAGCAGTTTTTTCATTGACGATATCACCTCTTTTCTTTTTTGGTTACCAAATACGCGCACAGCGCGTGGCTTATTTATGCAAACAAGGAGGAAATATACTATCATCGATTTCAATGTCAAGATTTTTTTCTCGATACAAATAAAATTGTGAGAGTACAAGTCATAACAATAGAACAACGATCGATTGTGCCGGCCGGCGAAATATAGTATATCCTTGGAGCAACTCGCTATTTCCCCAGGGAGGAAACCGTGAAACCTCAACTATCACCAGAAGAAAAGCTGCAATTACTTAAAATTGCAAAGGAAGCAATTGACGATAGTGTCCAGGGGTGCAACAGGAACCTGGACAACATACCTCCAGGACCGCTCAGCGAACCGTTCGGGTGCTTTGTGACCATCAAGCAGCAAGGACGCTTACGTGGTTGCATCGGCTGCTTTTCAGCCGAGACCCCCCTGGCACAAACAGTACGGGAAATGGCACGGGCTGCCGCCTGCCGCGATCCGAGATTCTATCCTGTTTCAACCGAGGAATTGCCAGAACTGGCTGTCGAGATATCGGTTCTTTCACCACTGGAGAAAATATCCGCCATTGAAGAAATCCTGCCGGGCACCCATGGCCTCTATATAGAAAAAAAGATGTTCCGTGGCGTGCTCCTTCCGCAGGTAGCCGTCGAATACGGTTGGGACCGGGAAACCTTTCTCCAACAGACCTGCCTGAAAGCCGGCCTCGAACAGGACGCATGGAAGAACGAAGCTGATATCTATATTTTCACCGCAGAAATTTTTGGTGAGTAACCAGGTTATCCTCCGAAAACCCTTAGCTGAAAGCTCACAAGTGGCCGAGGCGGAATTTCGAGGAAATCGTAATCTGTACGCTGCAAAAACACGAAACCCGGCAAAACGCTTGAACCGATATAGCCCCGACCGGCGGAACTAGTTGGCGGCTTCCCGCGCCCACTGTTCCAGCATTTCGGTGGTTACCGACTTGGGCCGCTCGATGGGATACCCCAGGGCACGGTCCCAGATAATATTTGCCAGCACTCCTATTGCCCTGCCAATACCGAAAATCACCGTATAGAAATCATAGTCGGTAATACCAAAATACCAGTGGATAACCCCTGATTGAGCATCCAGGTTCGGCCAGGGATTCTTCGCCTTGCCGTGCTCCATGAGAATCGACGGCGCCACCTTGTAAATGAGATTTACCACTTTGAACAGATCGTAATCCGGCAAATGCTTTTCACAGAACGAGTTCAAAGCGGTAAAGCGCGGGTCCGTTTTCCTGAGAACGGCATGGCCATAGCCGGGAATCACCTGGCCACTGTTGAGGGTGTCCCAGATAAAATTCTCCAGATCCTCCTCGGTCGGCACCTGGCCACCAAGCTTGAGAAACGCCCCCTGAATCCAGCGCAGCACTTCCTGGTTGGCCAGGCCGTGAATTGGACCTGCCAAACCATTTATCCCCGCAGAAAGACTGTAATACGCATCGGACAGGGCGGAGGCGACCAAATGGGTTGCATGGGACGACACATTGCCCGACTCATGGTCGGAGTGAAGGATGAATGTCATGCGCGCCGCATCGTCATAGGGGCGATGAATTCCCATCATGTGAGCAAAGTTACCACCAAAGTCCATATACTTGTCAGCAGGGATGAACGTGTCTGACCGGTACTTCATACGGTAGATGTACGCAGCGATCGTTGGCAACTTTGCCAAAAGATTGCAGCAATCTTCGAACATCGGTTCCCAGTACTCCGTTTTTTTCATCCCCTCTTCATATCTCCTGCTGAAGATGGATTCCCGCTGCATGACAAGAATGGCCGTAGAAAACATTGTCATGGGATGGGTGTCCCGAGGCATTGCCCGAAGAATCTCAAAAACGTACTGGGGCACCTGGGAGCGGTGACTGAAATCTTCAACAACGGCAAGGGTATCGGTCATGTCGGGCACATCACCGGTCAGCAGAAAATACCAAAATGCCTCCACATAGGGATACTCGCATCCGGGAACATGGGGCAAGTCGGCAAAGGTCTCACTGATGGTTTTCCCGCGGAACCGAATCCCCTCGAAGGGATCAAGGAATGAAATATCTGTGACAAGACATTTGACGTCACGTATACCGCCAATACATTGGCCAATGGTTACCGTATCGATGACGACGTTCTTGTGTTTTTTCAAAAGCACCGCAGTTCGTTGCCGATGGGCGTGAATTTTCGCTGCAAGCTTTTCCTTCAAAATAGACACGCGGACTTCCCTCCAGAATCAATACCAACAGCCAACAGATCAATTTTAAGACTGACGATTCGATAACCTAGTTTCCATCCGGGAACTCCGGATGTGAAACTAGGTTGTTTTCAATGTGGAAACGAGGAGTTTTTCGTCATGGCAAGGAAATCAAGGGATTGCGCGGAGGCGTACACGAGTACGCCGCACAAGCAAGACCGCTGATTGACGCTGCCAGGGCGAAAAAGAACCGTTTCCGTATGAAAAACAACCTAGCCACCCAGGACAACCAGATCTCCAGGGGAAAAGGTAAGCTGCTCCAGACCGGTTTCCGACAAGTGAAAGGTATTCTCTATCCCGACGGCGCCTATGCCGGGATACACCAGCTTCGGTTCGAAGGCAAAGGTCATTCCCGCTTCAAGCACCATGGAATCAAATCCCTTGGCAATAAAAGGATACTCGTCTATCTCAATGCCAACCCCGTGACCAATGAACGAAACCTGGGCATTCTTGTAACCCATGAAATAATCGGCATATCCCCGCTCGTGGGCATGGGCGAGACATGCAGCATAAATCCCGCTCCAGCAGGCACCGGGAACAGCAAGCCGCGTCATCAAATCCTGGACAGCCACCATACCGGCGTAGCCAGAGACAAGGGGCTCATCCAATCCCTCAATGGCGAATACGCGGGTCTGATCAACAAGATACCCATCATAGCTTCCCGCAAAATCGATGATTATCGGTTCCCGGGCCCCAATTCCCTTCCTGCTGCATCCCTGGCCAAAACTTGGGTGCAACCCTCGTCCACCCAGGGGAGTATCCGTGTAGGCCGGTATTGCCCCGTTAGCTCCGGAGATGGTATGCCCGAAGATCATTTCGCCGTTGAAAACACGCATCCTGATCTGACCGAGATGTCCTTCCCGGCGTGCGGTATATTCTAGCTCAACAGCCAGTTCCAGCTCACTTATACCGACGCGGATCACTTCAGCGGCGCGACGATAGACCTTGTCAACCTGATCCGCAGCTGCACGCATGAGTGCCAATTCATGGGGAGATTTCTTCATACGCACCAGGCGAATCAGCGAAGTGGCATCGACAAAAGTTGCCTCGGGAAAGACATTTTTGTACCGCTGGAACAAATCAACCGGGACCACATCCAGCTCCATGCCTATTCGACCCGGTATTGAGTGGCGATTGGCGGCAAGAATTCCCGGCACATGGCGCATGGAGGAAAATGGGACAATCTCCTCCAGCGCCGACTCCTCCCTGGCCCGCTCCACGTCCCGCCGAACCATAAATAAGGGCTTACCGTCGACCGGGACGTACAGACAGCCCGACTGAATGGTTCCGGCAAAGTAAAACAGGTCAGCGTTCTGGAGAACCAGTACAGCATCAATTTCCCGCTCGATCATGAGCGCCTGTAAGCCTGCAACGCGACGTTCCAACTCACTCTTCGGCGTACAATGCTCTGTCATGTCAGGCGGTCTCCCCACTGTCCTCCAGCTGAAGTTCACGAATAGCCATTTCCCGCAACTTGAATTTCTGAATTTTCCCCGACGCGGTCATGGGATAGGCATCGACAAACTTCACATAATAGGGAATCTTGTAGTTGGCTATCTTGTCGCGACAAAATTCTTTTACTTCCTCTTCGGTCATGGCCACGTCATTTTTCAATACTATGGCCGCCATGACCTGTTCGCCGTATTTGCGATCGGGAACGCCATATATCTGAACGTCTGAGATCTTTGGATGGGTATAGAGAAACTCCTCAATTTCCCGGGGATAGATATTTTCGCCGCCACGAATGATCATGTTCTTGATGCGGCCGGTAATTTTACAGTACCCATGCTCGTCCATGACCGCAAGATCACCGGTGTGCAGCCAACCGTCGGCATCAATGACCTTGGCAGTTTCCTCCGGCATTTTGTAGTAACCATTCATGACCAGATAGCCCCGGGTGCACAGCTCACCCTGCTTCCCGGGAGGCATGGTAATCCCTGTTTCAATATCGACAATCTTCACTTCCACATCGGGTAATGCTCGACCAACGGTGGCCACACGCAATTCGATGGGGTCGTCGGTTCTTGTCTGGGTGATAACCGGTGACGATTCCGTTTGTCCATAAGCGATGGTAATTTCGGAAGCGTGCATATCTCGAATGACCCGCTTCATCACCTCGATGGGGCACGGTGATCCCGCCATGATCCCTGACCTGAGGCTGGACAGGTCAAAATTGTCAAACTCAGGATGCTCAAGCTCGGCAATAAACATTGTCGGCACCCCATGGACTGCCGTACAGCGTTCTTTCTCGATGGCCTGAAGCACCTTGAGCGGGTTGAAGGTCTCGATGGGAACCATGGTAGAACCGTGGGTTACGCAGGCCAGCACGCCCAGCACACAGCCGAAACAATGGAAAAAGGGAACGGGAATACACAACCGGTCCCGCTCCGTAAAGCGCATACATTCGCCAATAGTGAAACCATTATTGACAATATTGAAATGGGTCAGCATTACCCCTTTAGGGAAGCCGGTAGTGCCCGATGTGTACTGCATGTTAATGACTTCGTGGGGTGACAGATCCTGCTCGACGGCAGCCAACTGTCCATCGGTCACCTGAGCCCCATTGCGATACAGATCCTGGAAATTCAACGTACCATCGGGAGTATCCTCGCCGATAAACACCACGTGTTTCAAAAAAGGCAGGTTCGGACATTCAAGCGAACCAGGTCGTGCCCCGCATAGTTCGGGCGCAACGGCATAGAGCGTTGTCATATAGTCGGTGTCCTTGAAGCTTTTCACGAGAAACAACGCTTTGGCATCCGACTGTTTAAGTATGTAATCAAGTTCCGCAGTGCGATAACTGGTATTGATGGTAACCAGGATGGCGCCGATTTTAGCCGATGCAAACTGGAGAATAACCCATTCGGGGACATTGTTGGCCCAGATTGCAACATGATCGCCCTTGCCAATACCCATGGCCAGCAAGCCCTTGGCTACCTGACGGCAGATTTCATTGAACTCCCGGTACGAATACCGTAATTGTCTTTCCACGTACACAAGGGCTTCGTTATCCGGAAAACGATCCGCCATCCGGTCGAGCAAGCCGCCAACGGTACAATCCAGATGTTTCGCCATATAACCTCCACTGAAATGCAAACGGACGGGGCAATTGCAGTCCGTGCACCACAGACTAAAAAGCCTCCTGCAGCCTGCAGAAGAAAGGACGGACTGCGCAGCGAGGGACAAGGGTATTTACTGTAACCGACTACGCCACCCGGGCGCTCGCCTTGGGACACACCCTTATTAACCTGTTGATTTAATAGAGATTTTATCACTTACCACAGCCCAGGAAACAAGTCAAGTACAATGTCCACAAAGCGGTAACGCTGTTTCTCCAGGGACATATTCTACGGGTCAAAACGATTACCTCGCTGGCATGATTCACTTCCGGAATAGTACCCCACTATTCACATGACTGTAACACACTTGTAACATTACAACGGTACGGTACCATTCAGCGAGGATACCGAATTATGAAAACTATTCTTATCATCGAAGATGAGCGAGACCTTTCGGATCTCCTTGTCTATAACCTGGAACGGGAAGGTTATCGCATCATTACCGCCGACGACGGGACAAGCGGCCTGGAGACGGCCCGCAGCACCCTGCCCGACCTTGTCATCCTTGACCTGATGCTCCCGGGAATCATGGGCATCGAAGTTTGCAAGACGCTCAAGAAAAGCGAGAAAACAGCCCAGATACCGATCATCATGCTCACGGCCAAGGGGGAAGAAATTGATCGGGTGGTCGGCTTCGAAGTTGGGGCCGATGACTATGTGGTCAAACCATTCTCCAACAGGGAACTGCTTCTGCGCATTCGTGCGGTACTCCGCCGAGGAGAGACAAATAAGGTCCCGGAAAAAGTCATCACCATCGGTTGCCTGGTAATCGATACCGGTCGACATACGGTAACAGTTGCCGGCGAGGAAATCGTTCTTACCACCACCGAATACAAACTGCTGCTCAATCTTGCCGAACGGATCGGCAGGGTGCAGAACCGCGACCTGCTCCTGAAAAATGTCTGGGGTTATAATTATATTGGCGATACCCGCACTGTTGATACGCATATTACCCGATTGCGCACCAAGCTGGGCGAAGCGGGAGACCTGATCAAAACGGTCCGCGGTTTCGGTTATAAAATGGAGGATGCGTGAAGGTCAAGATTCAGCTCAAGCTTATGGTGTCTTACCTTGGGCTGGTTCTGGTAGTCGGAGCGATTTTCTATGGCTACGTGAGTCACACCCTGGAAAACGAACTCCACAAGGAAATCAGGGGAAACCTTCTCAATCAAACAAGACTCGCCAGGGCCATGGCAACCAAGGAACTGCGCGACCTGCGAAGTGGGGCTCCAACAATGGCGCGGGTCATCGGCAGGGAAATCAAGGCCCGGGTCAGCATCATAGCCCAGGACGGCACGGTGGTCGGCGATTCGGAACTGCGGGACAGTGAACTGGTACAACTGGAAAACCATGCCGATCGTCCGGAATTCATTCAGGCACAGGCACAGGGACTCGGGATTGCCACCCGTCATTCAACGACACTTGGCACCGAAATGCTGTACGTGGCATTGCCGTTTCAATCCATGGAAAAGGTGAGCGGTATTATACGACTTGCCCTGCCGCTTTCCCGTCTTGATGCAACGGTCGCAAGCCTCAACACCACCCTGCTGATTGCCCTTGCCGCATCAGTTGCCTGTGCGCTCATACTCAGCTTCGTACTTTCTGCCATTACCTCACGGCCTCTGCGCACCATGGCAGCAACTGCAACGCGAATCGGCAAAGGAGACTTCAGCGGTCGTCTGCCCGTTACCAGTCGCGATGAGATCGGCGAACTTGCCGCCGTAATGAATGATATGGCCGGCAAGTTCGAAGAGCAGCTCAATAACATTGCAGCAGAGCGGAACCGGCTTACCACCATACTCAGCGGCATGGGCGAAGGAGTGATCGTTACCGACACCTCCGGAAAAATAACTCTGGCAAACCCGGCTTTCAGGTTGCTGTTCTCCCTGAGAGACGATGTGGAAGGTAAAACGCTTATCGAAATGATCAGGCAACCTGTCCTCAACAACACACTGCGAAAGGTGCTGGATACGCGAGAAGAAATCATGGAGGAAATCGTCGTCAGTCTCCCCGACGAAAAATACCTGTTAACCCATTGGGTGCCTCTCCTGGAAGATCACACCCTGCTGGGAGCGGTTGCCGTGTTCCATGATATTACGGATCTGAAATTGCTGGAAAAGGTGCGTAAGGACTTCGTCGCCAACGTATCCCACGAACTGCGCACCCCCGTTTCCGTGATAAAGGGATATGCCGAGACAATACTCAATGAGGGCGAAACATTCCCCCAGGCCAAAGTAATCCAGTTCGCCGGAATCATTCATAGCCATGCAGAGCGGCTTGCCAACCTTATCAGCGACCTGCTCACTCTCTCCCGCATCGAATCGGGAGCATTGCCCCTTGAGACCGCGCCCGTGGATCTCAACACCGCAATCAGCCGGTCGATCAGGCTTCTCGAGCAGAAAGTCCAGGAAAAAGGCATAATAATCAACAAACTCCCTCTTGACGGTGGTTCGCTGGAGGTATTGGCCGACCAGGCGAAACTTGAGCAGATCCTGATCAACCTGCTTGACAACGCCATCAAGTTCACCCCACCGGGAAGAACGATCACCGTCTCGACCCATGATGGTGACGGTACGGTACAAATTGATGTGCAGGACACGGGTATAGGTATCCCCGCAAAAGATCTGCCGCGCATTTTCGAGCGATTCTATCGGGTTGATACCGCACGAAGCCGGGAAATGGGCGGTACAGGATTGGGGCTTTCCATTGTCAAGCATCTCGTACAGGCCCATGGGGGGTGTATCAGCGTAGAAAGCACACCAGGCAAGGGAACTCTTTTCTCGTTTACCCTGAAAAAGACCGACAAACCTTCATGAACACCGCATCCTTACATGTTTGTCACCCTGTTGTAACGTGGCGGGGTTACCGTAAAAGTCAGTCAAACCAACAAAGGAGGAACACAATGCTCAAAAAAATCATTCTCACCTCGGCAGCGCTTCTGGTTGCCACGGCAGGTATCGCCTCTGCCGAGAACATCAAACTGGACAAAGCAATCAAATCTTACAAACCGGTCAGCGGCGTATCGGGAAACTTGAACAGTATCGGTTCCGACACCCTCAACAATCTGATGACCATGTGGGCCGAAGGCTTCCGGAAGAAGTATCCCAACGTCAACATCCAGATCGAAGGCAAGGGTTCCAGCACCGCTCCGCCGGCGCTGGTGGCCGGCACTGCACAACTCGGTCCCATGTCCCGCGAAATGAAAAACAGCGAAATCGAAGCCTTTGAAAAGAAATATGGCTTCAAGCCGACCAAAGTCGCCGTGGCCATCGACACCATTGCCGTGTACGTTAACAAAGACAACCCCGTGAAGAGCCTCTCCATGGAGCAGGTCGACGCCATTTTCTCCAAGAACCGCAAGCGTGGCTATTCCAGCGATATCAGTACCTGGGGCCAGGTGGGCGTGACCGGAAGACAGGCTGCGCAACCCATGAGCGTCTATGGCCGCAACTCCGCTTCAGGTACCTACGGTTTCTTCAAAGAGCACGCCCTTGACAAAGGTGATTTCAAAGATACTGTCAAAGAACAACCGGGTTCCGCTTCCGTTGTTCAGGGTATTACCCGCGACAAGAACGGCATCGGCTACTCGGGTATCGGCTACAAGACCTCAGGCGTAAAGGCCCTGGCCCTGGCCAAAAAAACAGGCGCTCCGGCCTATGAAGCAAACTACCAGAATGCCCTCGACAACAAATACCCCTTGAGCCGTTTCCTGTATGTTTATGTGGCAAAAGCACCGGGCAAACCCATGACGAAGTTGACCGAGGAATTCCTGAAATTCGTCCTTTCCAAAGAAGGCCAGGAAGTTGTCATCAAAGACGGCTATCTGCCCCTCACGAACAAGATGGTGATTGACACCCTGAAAACCATTCAGTAAGATTCCTTCAGAATATTCACCGCGATACGGGAACGGCCGGAACATCCGGCCGTTCCTGCGTTGAGACGGAGATAACGCAGGCATGAACAGTAAATTCCTTGCACGAGCGAAACGCAATGATCGCCTTGCCGCATGGCTCATAAATATCGGCGGCCTCTTTGTCATCCTTTCGGTCATCGGCATTCTCGTGCTGATCACCAACGTGGCGATTCCCCTCTTCCTGCCGCCAAAAGCCTCGTCCATCGGCACAGTAACGGTAAAGAGTTCGGCGACGACCGGTCGTGTAGTGGGTGTCGGTACTGACGACTACCTTCAAATGGGTTTTCTTCTTGATGATTCGGGAACAATTTCCTTTTTCACCCTGGCATCGGGCGACCTTATCGAAGAACACTCCCTTGTACCCCCCGGCGGTGGAAAGAAGTCGATTGTTTCGGTGAGTACAGCGCCGGGACAACGCTTTGACATTCTCTGGGAGGATGGCTCCTTCTCAGCAATCAGAGTCAAGTTTTCCGCAAACGAAGACCGTACGGGCAGCCAGCATGTTGCCCACGAGGTAATCACCCTCCATGAGGAAAAGGGAAACGGAACAACCGCTAGACCGACGCGGATACTGGCCCGTTTCCCCGAAGAAAATAGCTTCATCAAAGTTACCCTGTTGCCCGATGACCGTCTGGTTGTGGAAAAACAGGAAAAAGTAACCGACCTTGCCGGAAATGAAACGGTAAGCACCGCCCGTGGTGAATTTGCCGATACTCTGCCGGACACCATCTCGGCCCTTGCCCTGGATACCAAAGGTGAATTTCTTTATGCCGGCACGGACAAGGGGAATCTGCTCCGCTGGGATCTGGGCGACATAACCACTCCGCAACTGCTCGATTCCGTTGCAACAAACAGTTCCGGTACCGCGATAACCGCCGTGAACCTGGTGCTTGGTGACATCTCTGTTGCCGTCGGAGACGCTGCAGGTGATCTGTCCACCTGGTTCCCCGTCACGGAACCCGGTTCCGGCAGCAATAAGGTTCTGACCCGGATTCACCCCTTGGGCAGCGCCGGAAATACCATTACCAAAATACTTCCGTCACCACGGAGCAAAACGCTCTTTTCCCTGGATTCCCGTGGCCGCATCCATATTGACCACATGACTTCCGAACGGCACCTGCTGACACTCCAGTCCGATAAACCCCTTACTCTTTTAGCCGTTTCCGGAAGAGGCAATGGTGTTATCGCCCTCGACAGTGAGCGGCGCATCAGAAGCTGGCAGATTGACAATCCCCATCCGGAGATCAGCTTCAGGACGCTTTTTGGTCCGGTCTGGTACGAGAACCATGATACTCCTGCCTACGTCTGGCAGTCCTCATCGGCAAATGACGATTTCGAACCGAAACTGAGCCTGACCCCGCTCATCTTCGGCACCCTGAAGGGCACCCTGTACGCCATGATTTTTGCCGTTCCCCTTGCCCTGCTCGGCGCCATTTACACCAGCCAGTTCATGCGGCCCAGGCTGAAAAAATACATCAAGCCCGGTGTAGAGATCATGGCTGCAATCCCCTCGGTTGTCATCGGCTTTCTGGCAGGCCTCTGGCTTGCCCCACTCATGGACCATGTAATCGTTACCTTCTTTCTGAGTTACATTCTGGTGCCGGTGTGCATCTTCCTGACCATTATTTCCTGGAAGCGGTTCGGTACCAGGGCACACATTGGAAGGTTTGCAACCGGCTACGAATTCATGCTGATTGTCCCTGCCATTGTGCTGGGTGTCGTCCTTGCGTACTTCCTGAGCGGCGTTCTTGAAACATCCCTGTTCGGCGGTGATTTCAAACTCTGGTTGTTCGATATGCTCGGAGTGCGCTACGACCAGCGCAATTCCATGGTAATCGCCTTCGCCCTGGGCATGGCGGTAATCCCCATTATTTTCACGATCGCTGAAGATGCCCTGTCAAACGTTCCGAAGAGTCTGGCCGCCGCATCCCTGGCCATTGGCGCCAGTCGCTGGCAAACCGCCTGGCGGGTCGTATTGCCCTCGGCATTACCGGGAATCTTTTCTGCAATAATGATCGGATTCGGCAGGGCCATTGGTGAGACCATGATCGTTCTGATGGCCACCGGCAACACACCGATCATGGACAAGAGCATTTTTAACGGTTTCCGGTCCCTGTCAGCAAATATCGCCGTGGAGATCCCGGAGGCACCCGTTTTCGGCACCCTGTACCGGGTTCTGTTTTTCTCAGCGGTGCTGCTCTTCATTTTCACGTTCTTTATCAACACGGTGGCCGAAATCTTGCGCCAGCAGTTCCGCAAGAAATACGGCCGGTTCTAAGAAGGATACGCTATGAATTTCTGGAAACGGGGAGAGCCCCAGGTATGGGTTACCGGCGCAGCGCTCTCCATTGTTCTGTTGATGACACTGACACTGATCGGTGTAGTAATGGTTAATGGCCTGGGCTTTTTCTGGCCGGCCGACACCGCATTGGTCACCCTGAAGGACGGCGAGAAACTACTTGGTGAAATTACCGACCATGAGCGGTCACCCGGCGAGCATGAAGAGCGACTGCAATTCAAGACCGGCAACCGTGACCTGTATGGTCAGGATTTCCGCTGGGTTGACAAGAAAGATATTGCCAGCGTTACGTATCCGACCGATGCTGTTGTGCTTGAGCGCGAGGAAAACGGTAATTTCCACGGCTTTCTCAAGGTCCTTTCCCTTGATGGCCTGACGGTTCAACAGAAGGCAACGCCGTGGGAAACATTCCAGGCAGCACGAAAAGCGGTGGCAACTGCCATGGAACAACCGGAGAAGCTCAAAAAGCGCATCGCTGCCAACAATCGGGAGACCGAACAGATTCGGCTGAAAATTCTCAAGCTTTCCCACAAGAATCAGTCCGGCAATGCACAGACTATCGAGCAACTTACCAGAAAGAAAGAAGTTCTGGTTGACGAGTTTGAGCAACTCATGGCTCAGCTACAGGAGCAACTTTCCGAAATCAACCGCTACACGGCAACGTATGTCGATGCCAATGGTGAAGAAAAGGAAATTGCCTTGACGGAGATAATTCGCGCCTACCAACCAAACTCCATGGGCGTGTTTGCCAAAACGTTTTTCTATGCGGGTAAGATAAAGGAGCTGCTCCTGGACGAACCACGGGAATCCAACACCGAAGGCGGACTGTTCCCGGCAATTTTCGGCACGGTCATGATGGTGCTGCTCATGAGCGTTTTCACTCTGCCCTTTGGTGTCATTGCCGCTGTGTATCTGCGGGAGTATGCGAAAGAAGGCGTCCTCGTCCGCATGGTGCGCATAGCCGTCAACAACCTGGCCGGTGTTCCCTCCATTGTGTATGGCGTTTTCGGTCTCGGCTTTTTCGTCTATGGTATCGGCGGAAACATCGACCAGTTGTTCTACCCGGAACGACTACCGACTCCGACATTCGGCACCGGTGGAATCCTCTGGGCGAGTCTGACCCTTGCCCTCCTGACGGTACCGGTGGTCATCGTCTCTACCGAGGAAGGTCTGGCATCTGTCCCCAAGGGGCTGCGGGAAGGGTCTCTTTCCCTGGGAGCCACCAAATTCCAGACATTGCGAAAAGTGGTTTTGCCCATGGCGACACCGGGCATCATGACCGGCCTCATTCTGGCCATGGCCAGGGCCGCCGGTGAAGTCGCACCCCTGATGCTGGTCGGTGTGGTCAAATTGGCGCCGGCACTGCCCGTTGACGGTTCTTCCCCCTTCTTCCACATGGACCGTAAATTCATGCACTTGGGTTTCCACATTTTTGATGTGGGTTTTCAATCACCCAATGTGGAAGCGGCGAAACCCATGGTATTCGTAACCACCATGTTGTTACTCGGTATCGTCATTGTCGCGTCGAGCACGGCCATACATATTCGCAACACCATGAAGACGAAATATACGATAAAATCTTTCTAACTATCGATCAATTCGGCACGAACGCAGAAAGAACACCTTTCGGAGAATTTTATTATGGCGCTCAAACCAGACCAAATAATCCAGGATCCCGTCCTGGACATATCCCAATTGAACCTTTACTACGGCACCTCCCCGGCATTGAAGGATATTTCCCTTTCCATTCCCCGCAAACAGGTAACTGCCTTCATCGGGCCTTCCGGTTGCGGTAAATCAACCTTGCTGCGCTGCTTCAACCGCATGAACGACCTGCTGGACAATGTCAGAGTCGAGGGAAGCATCAAACTGGATGGCGATGAACTGTTAAGTCCGGCACTGGACGTCATCAGTCTGCGCCGGCGTGTGGGAATGGTATTCCAGCAGTCAAACCCCTTCCCCAAAACAATTTATGAGAATATAATCTACGGGCTGCGCATTGCCGGGGTCACAGACAAGGCTGTCCTTGATGAAACTGTTGAGAAAAGTCTGCGCGGCGCAGCAATCTGGGACGAAGTCAAGGACCGCCTGCAAGATTCGGCCCTCGGCCTGTCAGGTGGCCAGGCTCAGCGAATCTGCATTGCCCGGGCCATCGCCGTCAACCCGGAAATAATCCTCATGGACGAGCCCTGCTCGGCTCTTGACCCTATCGCCACGGCGAAAATCGAGGAATTGATAAACGAGTTGAAGGAGCAGTACACCGTTGTCATTGTCACTCACAATATGCAGCAGGCCGCTCGTGTTTCCGACTATACGGCTTTTCTTTATCTGGGAGAATTGATTGAGTTTGACCGGACTAAGAAGATATTCACCAATCCGGACAACAAACATACGGAAGATTATATAACCGGCAGATTCGGCTAGTAGATGCTTATACTTCAATGATTATCGATTGCACGACCATCACATACCACGTAAGGAACCTGTAATGGAACGAGAACATATTATCAAGCAGTTCGACACGGAATTGAATGAAATCCGGTCGCTCATCCTGCAGATGGGCGGCAAGGTTGAAACCATGATCGCCAATTGTATTCAGTCCCTGGTTCATCGGGATTCCGACTTGGCGGACCAGACCGTACTCTCCGATCATGAAGTGAATCACCTGGAAGTTCTTATCGATGAAAAATGCCTTGAGGTGCTGGCACGCAGGCAACCTGCGGCGCGGGATCTGCGCTTCCTCACCCTTGCAATGAAGATAGTTACCGATCTCGAACGCATCGGGGACCAGTGCTGCAGTATATGCCACCGTGTTAAGGAACTGAACGAAGAGCCGCCGCTCAAACCCTACATTGACCTTCCCCGTCTGGCCGAAGCGGCATCGGCAATGGTTAAGGATGCCCTTGATGCCTTTGTGCGCGGTGACGACACCCTCGCCGTAACGGTTTGTCAGAACGATCAGTTTGTCGATGATCTGAATATCCAGATCCAGCGCGAACTGCTCACGTTCATGATGGAGGATCCGTCAACCATTGGTCGGTCAATGAAACTGAACTACATATCCAAATACTTGGAACGAATAGCCGATCATGCCACCAACGTCGCAGAAATGGTCATTTTCATGGTCAAAGGCAAGGATATCCGTCACACAGCAATTTCCTGACCCTTCCGAACACGGGAGGCAGCGCCCCGGCCTAGCCTCCCTTCCCCGTCAAACTCGGGACTTTTCCCGCCACCTCTTTCACAAGCATTCTTTGACTTTTGCACCAATCGGCAGGATACTGTCACACATGCGAATAACCAACCGTCGGTTCCATCTGTCGTTCGCGAGTGCAGACTCATGGCTAAATTTCCGCTGCAGAACACCTATCAAGGGTATGAACTAGGACCGATCAGGCCGCCAAGTGAAGCGAACAGTCTGTTAATCCGCCTCACCCGCAACTGCCCCTGGAATCGTTGCTCATTCTGCCCCGTTTACAAAGGGAGCAGATTTTCCTGTCGACCAATCGTGCACGTTCTTCGTGATATTGACGACATCGCCCAGTACGTTGAGAAACTCACCGGTCTGACCTCCGACGGCGGCGCCCCCTGTCAGGAAGATGTGCGCCGGATGATGGCCAGCCTCACCCCTTCAGAACACAGACCGTTCCGTGCGGCACTTGCCTGGTTTGTGGCAGGCATGGAATCGGTATTCATCCAGGATGCCGACAGCCTCGTCCTGGGTTCGTCACCCGTGCTCACCGTCCTGCAGCGACTGGGACAGTTGTTCCCCTCCATTAGGCGAATAACTACCTATGCCCGTTCAGCGACAATTACCCGCATGTCGGCAACAGATCTTGCCGACCTGGCGGAAGCCGGCCTTAACAGAATACATATCGGCATGGAATCAGGCGATGACACGGTACTCGCCAGAGTGTGCAAGGGAGCAACGAAAGATATCCATATTTCCGCAGGAAGAATGGTAAAGCACGCCGGCATCGAACTTTCCGAATATTACATGCCGGGACTTGGCGGATATGATCGATTCCAGGAGCACGCCCAGGAAACCGCCGATGCCCTCAATTGCATTAACCCCGATTTTATCAGGCTCAGAACATTGGCCGTCCCCCATGGTTCGCCCTTGGCAACTGATGCTCTCCAGGGAAGGTTCAGAAAATGCCCTGACCTACTTGTCGTCAGGGAAATGGTCCTCTTTCTTGAAAAACTGCGGGGCGTCAACAGTTATCTGGCCAGCGATCATATTCTTAATCTATTACCTGAACTGGAAGGCACGTTGCCCAAGGAACACGGCCGACTCCTCAATATTCTTGCTGAATATCTTGCCTTGGACCGTCACAGCCAAGTCATTTTTCAGATCGGCCGACGGCTCGGCATCCTCGAACGG
>CAYSWG010000012.1:4182-20542 GCA_964434465.1 uncultured Geobacteraceae bacterium | reverse complement strand
GAACCCGCGACTTCAACCTTGGCAAGGTTGCACTCTACCACTGAGTTATTCCCGCGAAGAGATTGTCCTTTTACCAGAATAGAATTTTCAAGTCAATACAATTTTTCGATAACGGCAAGCAAAGCTCCCCTTTCAGCGCTGGATCCATCGGGGAGCTTCTTTTGTCGCTGTCATACGATGTAAAAATGGCTCATTTGCGTTTGACTTTTTGCCAGTTATGGAATAAAGATATTTTTTTAATTCAGGAGGAGTTTGCATTGAACAGCGGAAGAGTAACCTACAAGGACGCCGGGGTTGATATTGATTCCGGCAACAGTTTTGTCAAGTTAATCAAACCTATGGTGAAGGCTACCTACCGTCCCGAGGTTATTGCCGACCTTGGTGGTTTCGGTGGTCTTTTCTCTTTGAATACCAGCAAATATCGTCAGCCTGTTCTCGTCTCCGGTACTGATGGTGTTGGAACCAAGCTGAAGCTTGCTTTTTTGACGGACAGGCACGACACCGTTGGTATCGATCTTGTTGCCATGTGCGTCAACGATATAGTGGTCCAGGGCGCCGAACCCCTCTTTTTTCTTGATTATCTGGCCACCGGTAAACTCCATCCGGAAAAGGCATCGGAAATCGTCAAGGGTATTGCCCACGGATGTTCCTTGGCCGGCTGTTCGCTGATTGGTGGTGAGACTGCAGAAATGCCCGGATTCTATGAAGAAGGTGAATATGACCTTGCAGGGTTCGCAGTCGGTGTTGTAGAGCGTGATAATATTATTGATGGCTCCACAATTACAGTTGGCAACAAACTGATCGGACTTACTTCTAGCGGTTTGCACAGCAACGGCTATTCCCTGGCTCGTAAAGTCTTCCTGGAAATCATGGGTTTAACGATTACCAGTACCCTCCCTGGATTTACCACTACCGTCGGTGATGAATTGCTGACACCTACCCGTATTTACGTAAAGTCGGTACTGAACCTGCTACGTGATTTCCGGATCAACGGCATCGCCCATATAACCGGGGGTGGTCTCCTGGAAAATGTACCCAGAATCCTTCCCAATGGCTGCAAGGCAATCATCAACAGAGATTCCTGGGAGATTCCCCAGATTTTCCGCCTTCTTCAGGAAGGGGGCAACGTTGCTGATACTGAAATGTTCCGCACCTTCAATTGCGGCATCGGTATGGTCCTGGTCGTGCCTGAGAAAGAAGCAGAAGAAGTGCTCATCAGACTTTCCGGTCTGAACGAGCAGGCGTATGTGATTGGAGAGGTCGGCAAGTGCGACGTGGGGAGCGAGTGCGTTGAACTTGTCTGATGCTCCCACCGCAACTGGTGCACCAGTTACCGAATCACTTCGTCTCGGGGTTCTCGTTTCAGGGAACGGTTCCAATCTCCAGGCTATCATAGACCAGTGCGAACAGGGACTGCTTTCTGCTGAGATTGTCTGTGTTATCAGCAACCGTGGAGACGCATTTGCCCTTGAACGCGCCAGAAGACATGGAATTCCGGCGTTTCACCTTGACCATACCGCTTGTGCGGACAGAGAAGCTTTTGATGCAGCACTTGTGGCACTGCTGCGGCAACAAGGGGCAAGCCACGTGATACTTGCCGGCTTCAACCGCCTGGTATCGCACGTACTTCTTGAGGCATTCCCCCTGAAAATCATCAATATTCACCCTGCCCTGCTGCCGGCATTTCCCGGTAGTAAAGCCCAGCGTCAGGCACTGCTCCATGGGGTGAAGATTGCCGGTTGTACGGTGCATTTCATCGATTCAGGCACCGACACCGGTCCGATCATCGCCCAGGCGGCAGTTCCCGTCCTTGACTCCGATACGGAAGAGACCCTGTCACAACGAATTCTTGCCGAGGAACACAAACTCTATCCCCAGGTCATCAAACTCCTGGCTGAAGGACGCATACGCGTTGATGGCCGAAAGGTTCTAATCACGCAATAAAACCCGTAGTCCTATTCCACATCCCGCCCCTGCTCCCTTTGCATGACTGTACTGAATTCACGCCACCAATGCCGCCAATCGGTTCCTGAAAAATCTATAAACACCGCCGTCGGAACAACGGTGTCCATTTCGTTAATCCTCTGCCCCAACAAGCAGTTTGTAAATGATTGAAATAACGATAGTTCCTCGCTAAAACATTTGGTAAAGTCCCAGCGCAGTTTCTCCAGTACCAACGGATCCTCGCCGACGAAATTCTTTGTACACCACTCGTCGTGCAGCAGTTCTCCCGTCATATCAACCACCGGGATGCCATGCAACCTGCATGTCATGGGGCGATACTCATAAACGAGACATCTACCGTCTTCACCGAGCAGCGCACAGGGTGTTTCATCATCTTCGGGCATGAGCCGTTCCCATTGCCATTCCGGAAGCACATTGAGAATATACGGATTTACCATGTCCGGCCAAACTGTCCGTAACACAGCCAACTGCTTTGTCGCCTTACCTTCTTTTGTACCTCCAACGGCAGCTGATCGAACCCCTGACGCAGATACCAGGCATCCAGCAATGTTATATCGAAAATTCCTCGACAACAGGAAGAACATCCCTGGCGACAGGCAATCGAAGAAGCACAGGCGGTAACGCATTGGGCAAACCAAGCATCAACCCGCTTCAGCAGGGCTCCATAGGCATTGCCTATACCGTCAAGATTTTCCATGCACCAGAGCCTCGTGAAGGTAAAAAGGCAACGATTACTGTTGTCGCCTCACTGAAAGCAGCATATCCGGGAGTAAGTCAGGCGAGCAGTTCTGATTTGGTGAAGATCGCCTTCAGCCAATAGCCCTCTTTTTCGATGTTTTCCCTGCCCCCCTCTTCCCGGTCCACGAGGGTTATCACGCCGAGAACCTCCATCCCCTCTTCTT
Organism: uncultured Geobacteraceae bacterium; assembly: GCA_964434465.1. Taxonomy (GTDB): domain Bacteria; phylum Desulfobacterota; class Desulfuromonadia; order Geobacterales; family Geobacteraceae; genus RPRC01. Next base: position 17,675 of record CAYSWG010000012.1, on the reverse strand, counting down.
CTGCGCGGCGAATTGCTTTCAGGGATGAACCCCCACTGGTAACGACGTCCTCAACAATGACGACCCGTGCGCCGCTGCGCAGATTATTCCGTCCTTCCAGCCATGCGCCGGTTCCATGGCCCTTGGGCTCCTTGCGGATAATAAATGCAGGTATCGGTCTTTCTTCAAGAAAGCTGACCAGAGAAAGTGCCGTAGCAATCGGGTCTGCGCCCAGGGTAAGCCCGCCGACACCTTCCACGTCAGGGATATCATTCAAAGCCTCGAGGAAAAGCTTGCCGGTCAGATAGGAACCTTCCGGATGCAGCGTCGTTTGCTTGCCGTCAAAATAAAAATCACTTTCAATACCCGAGGAAAGGGTTACCGTTTTCTTTTCGTAGGACTTAGCGAGAATAATCTTCTTCAGTGCTTCACGGTTAGTCATGCGGTGCATTACTCCTTATTGAACAGGCCAAGTTGCGCCTCGGGTGAGAGAATGGGAAACTCGACCGGATAACTGCCTGAAAAGCAGGCACGGCAATAATCAACAGTGCCCTCGGTCCCTGCCGCAGCGAGCATTCCCTCATGGGACAGGTACCCCAGTGAGTCGGCGGTAATGTATTTCCTGATCTCCTCAATGGAATGGGATGATGAAATCAACTCCTTGCGGGTCGGAGTATCAATGCCGTAATAACAGGGATAGTCGGTCGGTGGCGATGAGATCAGTGTATGGACTTCCTTTGCGCCGGCGCTCCTGATCATTTTGACAATCTTTCGCGAAGTAGTGCCACGGACGATGGAATCATCGATTACGATAACCCGCTTCCCCTTGATGATATCGCGCACCGGATTGAGCTTGATCTTCACGCCGAAATGACGGATGGACTGCTGCGGTTCGATAAAGGTCCGGCCAACATAATGATTACGCATCAGCCCGAATTCAAAGCGAATCCCTGATTCCTGGGCATAGCCCAGGGCCGCGGGCACCCCCGAGTCGGGGACCGGAATGATGATATCTGCGTCAATGCGGTGCTCGCGGGCCAGTTGCCGGCCAAGTTCCTTGCGGACCATGTAGACATTCTTCCCGAAGATATGGGAATCGGGACGGGCAAAGTAGATGAATTCGAAGATACAGGGGGTTGGCTTGACCTTTTTGAAAGGAGAGTGTGAATTGATTCCGGTCCGGTCGATGACAACCACCTCACCCGGTTCAATTTCCCGAACAAATTCGGCCTCGATCAGATCAAGGGCACAGGTCTCGGAAGCAACGACATACGCGTCACCCCGTTTGCCGAGGCAGAGGGGTCTGAAGCCGTTCGGATCCCGCACGGCGACCATTTGCGTTTCCGTCAGAAACAGCAGGCAGGAAGCGCCTTCCACCCGGCTCAGCGCCTCGGTGATGCGATCCAGCAGGGAACTGGCCTGGGAAATTGCCAGGAGATGGATGATAATCTCCGTATCCATGGTGGTCTGAAAAATGGAACCCCACGCTTCCAGTTCATCCTTGATGAGTTGAGCATTGACGATATTGCCGTTATGGGCAACGGCAATGGAACCCCGGGAGTAATCAACCATGATCGGTTGAACGTTTTTCTGCACGGAAGAACCGGTGGTGGAATAGCGCACATGACCAATGGCCGCCGCCCCGGGAAGGGTAGTGAAGATATCCTGGTTGCCGAAGACATCGGCCACCAGCCCCATGCTTTTATGGGCATGGAGATACATGCCGTCGGAGGAAACGATTCCGCAACTTTCCTGACCGCGATGCTGCAGGGCATACAGCCCGAGATAGGTCAGGTTCGCCGCTTCAGGATGGTTGAAAATACCGAATATACCGCATTCTTCTTCTGGTCGCACCAAATTCATCGAAACACCTGCTTCCTCGATCTTTGATAGCATTACGTGATTACAGGAGCTTGCGGCGCACAAACTCCGCAGCATTCCTGAACAGAATCAAACCGTCACCCTCTTCCGCCAGCGACTCCCTTGTCCAGCGCGGGTGATTGGTCCGGTGCAGATATGCTTCCGGATGGGGCATGAGCCCCATGAGCCTTCCGGACTCATCACACAGACCGGCTATGGCATTCAGGGAGCCGTTGGGGTTCAGGGGGAACTCCATGGTTGCTTCCCGGTAATCCGGGCCGGAATATTTCAGAACCGCCAGATTACGCCGCTCGATTTCCTCAAGCAGAGCAGCATCATCCAGATAGAATTTACCTTCACCATGGCGAACAGGGAGATAAATGCCCCCGTCAATCCCACGGGTGAAAACCGACGGCGACGCAGGATTATTTTTCAAATAGACCCAGCGATCCTGAAAACGACCACAGTCGTTAAATGTCAACGTCGCCGTCTGCTGCAGGTAAGTGCCTCCCAGTGCCGGGAGCAACCCCATCTTCACCATGAGCTGAAAGCCATTGCAGACGCCGAGAATCAGTTTACCGGCAGTAATGAAACGCTGGAACTGGTCGACGAGATATTCCTCTCCATCCTTCATCGGGGCATGCTTGAGCCTGTTTGCCTGCGCCTTGGCACTGCCCAGATCATCTCCATCAAGGAATCCGCCGGTCAGATTGAGGAAATGGAAATCGTCCAGACAAATATCGCCGTAGAGAAGATCGGCTATATGGGCGATGACCACCTCATCAAACCCGCCGAGTCGGCAAGCATGGGCAGCCTCAATTTCGCAGTTGGTGCCGTTTCCAGTCAATACAATCGCTTTTGTCAGTGCCATGCTATAACTCCCTCAGGGGACTCTGCCAGGCTTCTTTGAGCGCGGCAAGTGATCCGTGCAGAACAACCGATCCATCAACTCCCGTGGCAACCAGGTCCGGCGAATCCGTAACGGTCCCGATCAGGGAACAGCAGGTGCCGGCCATTGCCTGTTCGAAAGCGCCACGATTCTCCCGGCGGACCGTGACCAGCAGACGGGAAGCCGACTCGGAAAAGAGCAGGACTTCATCACGCCGGTCACAGGCGACCCCGGCAAACAGGACTCTGCCCAGATCGATGGCCAGACCGAACCCGCCGGCAAATGCCGACTCGGCAAGTGCTACGGCGAGTCCGCCGTCGGAGAGACCATGGCAGGAGGCGACCAGTCCCTGTTGGAGTGCGGCATGATAGGCACGATAGCGTTCAAGGGACGCTGGGGCATCAACCCGCGGCACCCTGTTGCCGACAAAACCCTGGAGCGCGAAATACTCCGAACCGCCCATCTCGAAGGCGGTTTTACCCAGCAGGTACACCAGATCACCCGGCCGCTTCACATCCATGGTCACCGCCTTACGCACATCCTCCATCTTGCCTATTACGGAAAAAAGCACAGTCGGCGGAATGGAGATTTTCGTCACGCCGTCAAAGTAGTCATTCTTCATGGAGTCCTTGCCGGAGATGAGCGGAATGGTGAACGCTACGCAGTAGTCATACAGTGCCTTATTGGCACGGACCAACTGGGCGGTCTTGTATTCGCCGTCTGGTGTCTTCTCCGATTGAACCGGATCGCACCAGCAGAAGTTGTCCAGACCGGCGACCAGATCCAGGGAGCCACCCACGGCAACATAGCCGCGCAGGCCCTCATCAATGGCGTTGGCCATCATATGATAGGTATCGATGTCACTGTACCGGGGACAGATACCATGCGAAACAACAACCCCCTCAAAGGAATCGAGAATAGGCCGCAGTACAGCTGCATCGGACGGACCATCGTTGGCAATACCGGTGAACGGCTTAACAACGCTGCCACCCTGCACCTCGTGGTCGTAACGGCGTACGACCGACTCCTTGGAGCAGATATTCAAGGAAGCAAGCAGCTTGAACAGGTCTTCGGTATAATCCCCCTTCACAACCGGTCGTGGTTCAGTGTTGCGTTTCACGGTCCAGACACCGCGCAGACGCATGGGGGGCAACCCTTCGTGGAGGAACGTGATAGGCAGATAGGCAACCGTATCGTCGTTATAGCAGATGTGGAAGAACCCCGTATCGGTGAATTCACCCAAAACCGTTGCTTCCACATTCATCCGGCGGGCCAGGGCAAGAAATGCCTCCAGCTTCTCCGGTGGCACCGCCAGACTCATGCGCTCCTGGGCCTCAGAAATGAGAATTTCCCAGGGGGCAAGGCCGGAATATTTGAGGGGCGCTTTCGCAAGATCCAGACGGCAACCGCCGCATTCCTGGGCCATTTCACCAATTGATGAAGAAAGACCGCCGGCGCCATTGTCAGTGATGAAATTATACAGACCACGGTCACGGGCGCGAATGAGGAAGTCGGTCATGCGTTTCTGGGTGATGGGATCACCTATCTGCACGGCGGAAACCGGGGAAGATTCGCTCAGCTCCTCGGAGGAAAACGTCGCCCCATGTATACCGTCCTTGCCGATACGGCCGCCGGTCATGACAATGATATCGCCGGGGTTGATGTGTTTCAGGTGGGAAGGTTCGCCGTTGATCACCGCCGGCATGATCCCGGCCGTGCCGCAGAAAACCAGCGGTTTCCCTGCAAAACGATCATCAAAAACCAACGAACCGTTAATAGTCGGGATACCGCTCTTGTTGCCGCCATGCTCGACGCCCTCAACGACACCTTCAAAAATACGCCGCGGATGGAGCAGTCGTGCCGGCAGTTCCTTTTCATAGAAGGGTGACGCAAAGCAGAACACATCAGTGTTGAAAATCAACCGGGCCCCTTTGCCCGTGCCGAAGGGGTCGCGGTTGACACCAACTATGCCTGTCAGTGCGCCGCCATAGGGATCAAGGGCACTGGGCGAGTTGTGTGTTTCAACCTTGAAGACCAGAGAGTGCTCATCGTTGAACTTGATAACCCCGGCGTTGTCCTTGAAAACGGAAAGGCAGTAATCCCTGTCACCGAGTTTTTCCCGAACCGCCCTGGTGGCTCCCTGGATGCAGGTCTTGAACAGGGATCGAATTTCCTCGCGATTACCCTGCTCGTCCGTATAGTCGATATGGGCGGAGAATATCTTGTGTTTGCAGTGCTCAGACCAGGTCTGCGCCAATGCTTCCAGCTCCACGTCTGTGGGGTTGGGTGGCAGACCCAGGGCAGCACGCTCTTCCGCGACCAGGCCATCCCGGTAATAGGCCTGGATGATCTTCATCTCCTCGAGAGTCAGGGCCAGTACGCCGTCACGGCTGATTGCCATGAGCGCTTCATCGGAAACCTCAAGATCGATCTCTGCCACAGGTTGCCGTAACTCCACAGCGACCTTTGGCACCGGAAGGGGGGCATACCCGTTCGTGCCGTAGTCCTGGGCAGCAACCGCCTGGTAGCGCTGAATCAGCGTGTTGCAGAGCAGGCCCGTGGCAATGGTTTCCACCTGGTCGGCGGAAAGTGAACCCTTGAGCAGATACTGGACCGAGGTATAGACACCCTCCCCTTCCTGTAACGATCGACCGATTGCGTACTCAACGGCTTCCCGGGCAGTTCTGCCGACGTTGTCGGTTACTCCCGGGCGGAAACCGACTTCGACCATGAAATCAAAATCAGTCGCCGAAGGCCGGTCAAGGGCATACGTCTGTATTATCGGGTCTGAAAGCGGTTCCTCAGCAATCAGAGCCAGTTCCTCATCCGTCAAACGGGCGTCAAGAGAATATACATCCGTGGTGCGGACGCTGCTGACAGGAAGATGCAGAAAATCGGCTATCTCCCGTGCAATTCGCTCACCGCGGGCATCCCGCACCTGCTCCTTCAAACTCACTTCAATTCTGTGGGCCATTTATTCTTCCCTCTCCAGAAGCACCTTCCTGATGGGAAACGGTATCTGGATATCGTTCTCATCAAATGCGTTCATAATTCGAAAATTGACCTGGTCGGTCGCCCTGAATAGATTTGCGTAATTATCAACCCAGAACTGCAGGGTCATCTGTAAAGCGCTGTCGCCAAAAGATAGAAAGAGCGCTTCAGGTGCCGGGTCGCGTAAAACGGCATCATCGGCCAGTGCCGCTTCGACCATGAGATGTTTCACCGTATCCAGGTCGGAACCGTAGGCGACGCCGACAGTAATGTGCCCCTGGATTCTCAGGTCAGGGTAAGCCATGTTCAGTACCGCACTGTTGCACAGTTCGGCATTGGGAATGATCAGCAGGGTGTTGTCCGGATTACGGATCTTCGTGCTGCGCAGACCAATATCAATGACATCACCGGTCTTCCCGCTGGACAACTGAATCCTGTCGCCAATCCGGAACGGTCGGTCGATCATCAAGGTGAAGCCGGAAATCATGTTAGCCAGGGTATCCCTGGCCGCAAGACCGATGGCCAGAGAGCCAATACCCATGGCTGTCACCAGCGAAAGAATATCATAGTTGAAATGCTTCAGAATAACGATAAGTGCCGCACAGACCAGAAAAATCGTGCCGAGTTTTCTCACCACCAGCAGAATTTCCCTGCCCATTCCCGTACCGGTCCGTTCTTCAACCCGTCGGGCATACCAGGAAAGTAACTCATCAACCGTGCGGTAGGCTATATTGGTGAACACCGCCACATTGATGATGAAAAGCCCCCCTGAAACGAACACCCGGACTTGATCCGGCAGGGGCAAAGAGCGTACGGCACAATAGACCCCGGCGAAAACCGTAAGCAGTTCCACCGGTGGCGCGAGCCGCACCAGCAGGCGATCATCCAGATCCGTAGGGCTGACTTTGACCAGCCTGGCCACCCAGGTGGCCAGCACGAACCTGATCAGAAGGGACAACAGCCAGAATCCGGCGACGATGAGGGCCGCCATGAACAGTTCCGCCAGCCAGGTGCGGACAAAACCGCTCTCCGCGACTGTCCGAAACAACTCCCGGACTTCAGGCACCGAAAACCCTTGTAAAGATAGTATCCACATGTTTGAAATGATAGGAAAGATCGAAAGCAGCGCCAATTTCTTCGGCGGACAGATAGGCACGGACATCTTCGTCTGCCAGCAATTCCTCCAGGAAGTCTTTACCTTCCTCCCACACCTTCATGGCGTTGCGCTGCACCAGGGCGTAGGCCAACTCCCGGGAGGCACCGTTCCGGGTCAACTCCAGCAGGACACGCTGGGAAAAGACCAAGCCACGCATGAGGTTGAGGTTCTTCAGCATATTTTCGGGGTACACAACCAGGTTCTCGATAAGGTCCGTGCAGCGGTGCAGCATGAAATCCATGAGGATCGTGGCATCGGGGGCAATGACCCGCTCCACCGAGGAATGGGAGATGTCACGTTCATGCCAGAGGGGAACGTTTTCCAGAGCCGAAACGGCGTAGCCCCTGATCAGCCGGGCAAGGCCGGTAAGATTCTCGGAAAGTACCGGGTTGCGCTTATGGGGCATGGCAGAAGAACCCTTTTGCCCCTTGCTGAAATACTCCTCCGCTTCCAGCACTTCCGTGCGTTGCAGATGGCGGATTTCCACGGCGAATTTTTCGATGGACGAGGCGATGATTGCCAGAGTGGAAAAGAACTCGGCATGACGGTCGCGCTGGACGACCTGGGTGGAGCAGGGCTCCGGTTTGAGCCCGGCCCTGGCACAAACGTACTCCTCGACTTTCGGGTCGATATTGGCGAAGGTACCCACCGCCCCGGAGATCTTGCCGCAGGAAATAGTCGCAACCGCCGATTCCATCCGGCGCAGGTTGCGGCCCATTTCGTCGTGCCAGAGAGCCATCTTGATACCGAAGGTGACCGGTTCCGCATGAATGCCATGGGAACGGCCGATCATGGCCGTATCCTTGTGCTCGTACGCCTTCTTTTTCAGGGCAGCCATCAGGTTGCGGATGCCGTCGATGATGAGCAGGCCGCTCTCCCGCATCAGCATGGCCAGGGATGTATCCAGAACATCGGAAGAAGTCATGCCCACATGGAGGAAGCGGGAATCGTCGCCGATGTAGTCGGCAACCGAAGTCAAAAAGGCGATGACGTCATGCTTGACAACTTTTTCTATTTCATCGATGCGGGCCACATTGAAATTGGCCTTGGCCTGGATGCGCTCCAGGGCGTCGCCGGGAATGGTCCCCATGGCGGCATGGGCCTCACAGGCGAACAATTCAATATCCAACCATTTGCGGTAACGGTTCTCCGCACTCCATATCGCCGTCATTTGCGGGCGGCTGTATCGTTCGATCATTGGTAACTACCTCATAAATGTTAAGATATGAACAGCGTAACTCCATCTTTTCGGGAGACCGGACCGGGACTGATGCCCCGTATCCTCCCGGATGAACCGTACTGTAATGTCAGCGGGAAAACACCCTGCTGAGCATGTCCTGGTGACCCACATACAATTCGGGACAACAGTCGCTGCGACCGGCGAGCAGTTCGTGGGCGACGGCGCGGGCAATGTCCGGGTGATTATTGGTTTCAGAAAGATGGGCCAGAAATACCCCTTCGAGTCCGGCGTGCACCAGATCGCCAAGCAGTTCTGCCGACTCACTGTTTGAAAGATGACCGTGGCGCGACTTGATTCTCTGCTTCAGGTGCCAGGGATACGGTCCGTCAGTGAGCATGCGTTCGTCATGGTTCGATTCCAGGACAAGAACCCGGCAGCGCTGAAGTTTCTCCCTGACAAGCCGGGTGGCTATTCCCAGGTCAGTGGCAACGCCGATCCGTGCTTCGGCGCTGTGGATGACAAAGCCCACCGGGTCGGTCGTATCATGGGTGATGGGAAACGGGTCAAGTTCCATATCCCTGAATGTGAACGAACAACCCGACTCGAACTCCACCAGTGAAGCGCCGCGGAAATGATCCGCCGTTTCCTTGGCAGTGGCACAGCTGAGCAGCACGGGAACCTTATGCCTCCTGGCTATGGTCCCTGCGCCACGGATGTGGTCGTTATGCTCATGGGTGATGACAATGCCGTGCAGGTCCGCTCCGGAGACACCCAATACATCCAGACGGGCCATGATCTCCCGGCATGACAATCCGGCATCCACCAGAAGCCTCGTATCGCCCGCTTCGATAAACAGAGAGTTTCCCTTGCTGCCACTGGCCAGCAGACAGACCCGCAAAAGAACCTCCTGTTCTCGTTCAAATGAAATTAAAAAGCCGGGACGGGGCTTCTCCCTGTTCCGGACAGGAAATGATCCGCAGCAGCAGAAGCCGGTGTGAAACTGTGAAAAACAGCGATGGAATACCTGCCAGTAAAACAGTCATTTTATACAGAATAGCCTACGAAGATTCAAGCCAAATCGTGTTAGAACCGACAAATACGGCAACCGCCCCTGCATGAATGCGAAACCGGCACAAATGAAGCGGTCCCCGTACCGAAAATCTGTGCCGAAAAAGTCAAGAATATTAGCCGATAAATTCATTGACTGCGGTCTGCCAGGTTGTATAGTATTCGGGACTTGGCCCCATATCGTATCTGTGGGGACTCAGTTTCCCATCGTCCTCCGGGAGGTGTCAATGGCACTACGCATAGCAATCAATGGATTCGGCAGAATCGGCCGCATGGTGCTCCGACAGGCAATGCGGGAAAAAGATCTCGAAATCGTTGCCATCAATGACTTGAGTGAACCGAAAATTCTCGCCCATCTCTTCAAGTACGATTCGGTTCATGGAACTTTTCCGGGTCGTGTTGAAGAGGGCGACGGTTTCATGACCGTTCAAGGGAAATCAATCCGTATTTACGGGGAGCAGAATCCCGACAACCTGCCCTGGAGTGCTGAATCGGTTGACATCGTGCTGGAGGCAACCGGTCGTTTCACTGCCCGCGACCAGGCGGAGCGGCATCTGAAGGCCGGTGCCCGCCGGGTGATCATATCCGCTCCGGCCACGGACCCGGACATAACCATCGTCATGGGTGTCAATGACCGGATGTACAATCCGGAACGACATTTCATCATCTCCAACGCATCCTGTACCACCAACTGCCTGGCTCCCGTTGCCAAAGTACTCCACGAGAATTTCGGCATAGAAAAGGGCCTTGTAACGACCGTGCATTCCTACACCAACGACCAGCGGATTCTCGACCTGCCCCACAAGGATTTGCGCAGGGCGCGTGCGGCGGCACTGTCGATGATACCGACGGCAACGGGCGCAGCCCGCGCCATCTCCCTGGTCATGCCCGAACTGAAAGGCAAGCTGGACGGCATGGCCATTCGGGTTCCGACACCGAATGTCTCCGTGGTGGACCTGGTAGCGCACCTGTCACGCACTACTGATGCAACGGCAGTGAATGCCGCCCTGAAGAAGGCTTCGCGCAGTACGCTGAAAGGTATCCTCGGCTTCACCGACGAACCGCTTGTCTCCATAGACTTTAACGGCAACCTTAATTCGTCCATTGTTGATGGCCAATCCACCAAGCTCATCGAAGGCAACCTGGTGAAGGTGATTTCCTGGTACGACAACGAGTCCGGCTTTTCCCGTCGACTCATTGATCTATTACGCCTCGTTGCCCGATAACGTTCGACTGCCTGCCAGTTCGCTGCACCCGGGCAACCAAATAAGCGCAGAGGGAGTATCTGCCCATGGCAATAACCTATCTCGATCAACTGGAAAACCTGTCCGGCAAACGGCTGTTCATCCGCGTCGACTTCAATGTGCCCCTGGACGAATACGGTGCGATCACCGACGACACCCGAATCAGGGCGGCGTTGCCCACAATCCGCCATGCCCTCGACCGGCAGGCACGGGTGATCATCGCCTCCCACCTGGGGTGGCCAAAAGGGGCGCGCACGAGCAAGTATTCCCTGGCCCCGGCGGCGGAACGGCTTGGCCAGCTGCTTGAACAACCCGTAGTACTTGCCCCTGATTGCATCGGCAGCACGGTGGACCCTTTGATCGCGGCAATGTCCCCCGGTGAGGTGATCATGCTTGAAAACCTTCGCTTCTATCCGGACGAAGAGAAAAACGATCCTGATTTTGCCCGAAAGCTGGCCAGCAACTGTGACATCTACCTGAATGATGCCTTTGCCGTTTCCCATCGGGCCCATGCTTCCGTTGAGGCCATCACGCACCATGTCCCCGTGGTTGCCGCAGGTTTTCTCATGAAGGATGAGATGACTTTTTTCACCAGGGCCATGGGCAGTCCTGCCCGCCCCCTTGTGGCCATCCTGGGTGGCGCCAAGGTCTCCGGCAAGATCGAAGTCATCGACAACCTGCTCAACAAGGTTGACAAACTGATCATCGGTGGCGGTATGGCGTTTACCTTCATCAAAGCCCTTGGCCATGATATAGGCAAGTCGCTCCTGGAAGAGTCTTTGCTGGAGACGGCGTGGGCCGCCATTGAAAAAGCCCGGCAGCGGGGTGTGGAGCTCCATCTTCCCATTGACTGCATCGTCGCGGACCGCTTTGCCCCGGACGCAGCCAGCAAACCGGTATCCGTACAGGCAATTCCCTCCGCATGGATGGCTCTCGACATCGGTCCGCATACGATCAGTCTGTTTACCCATGCCCTCCAGGATGCCCGGACAATTATCTGGAACGGTCCCATGGGCGTGTTCGAAATGGAAGCCTTTTCCCGGGGGACCTTTGCAATGGTGAATGCGGTAGCAGCCTCCCCTGCCCTGACCATAGTCGGAGGTGGTGATACGGATCTTGCCGTGCACAAGGCCGGCAAGGAGTCCGAATTCGACTTCATCTCCACCGGTGGCGGTGCTTTTCTGGAACTCCTGGAAGGAAAAATCCTGCCTGGCATCAAGGCATTGGACAGACAGTAAGTACTTGTATCAAGGAGACCCTATGCGCATACCCGTCCTGGCCGGGAACTGGAAGCTCTACAATAAGCGGAAGGAAGCGATCGCCCTGGCCCGAACAGTCGCAGAACTGACAGGCAACTGCTCCGCTGTTGAAATTGTCCTCGCGCCCTGTTTCACGGTACTCGAATCCGTCGGCAGAGCCCTTGCGGGAACGGAAATAGCCCTTGCCGGCCAGGATTGCTTCTGGCAGGAAGAGGGTGCCTACACCGGCGAAGTTTCTCCGGGTATGCTCCTTGACGCAGGATGCAGCCACGTGCTGATCGGCCACTCGGAGCGACGACAGTATTTCGGCGAAACCGATGACACCGTCAACAGGAAGACCCTGTCAGCGATCCATGCCGGTCTGACCGCAATAGTCTGTGTGGGTGAATCCCTTGCCGAGCGGGAAAGCGACACCACCTTCACGGTACTGCGTCAACAGGTCACTGCTGCCCTGGCAGGTCTGGATCAGGCTCTCCTGCCCCGGGTGCTCATTGCCTATGAACCCGTATGGGCGATCGGTACCGGAAAGACGGCCCAAGACGGACAGGCCCAGGAAGTGCACGCATTCATCAGGGGACTCATTGCAGAGCTCTATTCCCCGCAACACGCCGAACAGCTGCGAATTCTCTACGGCGGCAGCGTCAAACCCGACAATATCAGCGGCCTCATGGCCCAACCCGACATAGATGGAGCTCTGGTCGGTGGTGCAAGCCTGTCTGCCGAATCTTTTGCCGCAATCGTCAACTACGGGAAATAACCCCTTTTCAGCGGGCTGTCATCTGTGTTATTGTGCCTGCTTACTTCTTTAAGAAAGGTTTCCGGCATTATGTTTGGTTTACTGCTTACTCTTCATATTATCGTCAGCATTACGTTGATCGTTATCGTCCTTCTCCAGGCGGGGAAAGGGGCCGACATGGGCGCAACCTTCGGCACCGGAGCCAGCCAGTCCCTGTTCGGCGCCGGCGGTGGCAGCAGTTTCCTCGGCAAGCTGACGGCGGCTGCGGCAGCAATCTTCATGCTCACGTCACTTTCCCTTGCTGTCCTGTCAAGGAAACCCAGTACGTCATCCGTAATGGGTTCGGTGAAGCCCGCAACCCAACCGGTAGACCAGAAGGCCGCCCCGGAGCCCCAGGCTCCTGCAACCGCGCCAGTCGCTCCGCAACAGGAATCGAAAAAGTAATCCGGTCGGCGATTTTCCTTTGACATGCATAGCGCAACTTGGTATAAGAACAATCCTTGACGCCGAAGTGGTGGAATTGGTAGACACGCCATCTTGAGGGGGTGGTGGGCGACAGCCCGTGCGAGTTCGATTCTCGCCTTCGGCACCAACGAAACAATCAACCGGTCCAACTGACCGGTTTTTTTGTGTCCAGAATCAAGAGGAGCGTACCGGTTGCCCACCCTGTGCAGGCAGTCGGGTAAATCATCCCCTCTCCCCGCCTGATCAGTACGTATCGCACGTAGCTCCAGACAATCCATGATGGGAACCACCAGGAACATTGAGTTTTTTTCATGGTGATTCCTGCCGTCTCTTGGTATACTCACGGCCAATTGTCTGCTGCAGTTGCCGACTGGAACAGGAGAGCGTTCACTGCGGCACCCCTACTCCATTGGCCAAAAGGGAGTTTTCATGACGAACAAACGTAAAGTGACTGCCGGATCTTCGCCATGCAGCAAAACGGGGAAAACCACGGGTGCTGGAGTGTCCACTCCGCCGAACCCGAGCGACCTGCCGAAAACGAAACCGGCTGACACGTCGTTCATCCAGGTTCTCCCCCTGGGCAGCGACCCGGGGTTGCGGCGGCGGTTCATGGTGCTGAACGAACCTATCCCCGCCAATCTGCGTTTCGGTCTGCTCCTGGAAATA
>CAYSWG010000012.1:3298-4172 GCA_964434465.1 uncultured Geobacteraceae bacterium | reverse complement strand
GCCGAAGAAACAGCCCTGAATTATGTGAACCGGTTCTATCCGGAAGCCAGGGTGGTAACCGCCGCCATCGACCGGATACTTATCCGCAACCCTGCTGACGTGGACAAGGATATCGTCTTCAACGCCCGCATCAATCACGTGGGTCGTTCTTCGCTTGAAATCGGCATCTGCGTGGAGCAGGCGGGAACTCCCGTCCGACATATCGCCTCCTGCTACTTCACCATGGTGGCCCGCAGCGGCAGTGGTGATGATGCGGTCAGCGTCCCTCTGCCACCACTGGAATATGCCAACGATCTGGAAAAAGAGCGGGCCCGCAAAACTCTTGGCCGCCGGGACGAGTATCTCATGCTCAGTGGGCTCCATGCCGCCCAGGAAGCGGAGAATTTCCAGGGACTTCTGGCGGGAAGACTGGTGCGCAACTCCTGGGAGATGATGTATCCCGAGCAGGAAAATGTCCCGGAAACCATCTTCGGCGGCTACCTGATCCGCCGCGCCTTTGAACTTTCTTCCATCTGTTCGGAAATGATAGCCCCGGAGCGTTCAATCATTATCGCCGTTAACCGCATCAACTTTTTTCAGCCGGTCCGCATGGGCGACAAACTCCACTACACATCACGGGTTGTCTATACCAACGACAGCTTTATCTGTGTTGAGGCCGGTATCGAACGGATCAGCCGCGATCGCACCAGCAAGGCATTATCCAATTCCTGCCTGTTCACCTTTGTCAATCTGGACAGTGCCATGGCGCGTCGCCCGGTGCCGCCCGTCTATCCCACAAACTACGCGGAGGATGCCCGCTACCTGGCCGCCTACCGCAGCTATCAATCTCTCATCAAAAACATCCGGGAAATCTGAACACCAACACTCCCCCGGC
>CAYSWG010000012.1:0-3286 GCA_964434465.1 uncultured Geobacteraceae bacterium | reverse complement strand
GAAAAAACGGCAGACTGCGCATCATACGCGGTCTGCCGTTTTTTCATGCCGACACTGTCCCGACCGGCCGAGATGACCTGCTCACCTGGCATGGGCAAAGTCCTACCAGAGATCAGGACCCGCCTTGGCGATACCGGAAATGATACCCTTTATGCGCTGCAGAAGCCCATCCCATGCTGCACGGTCGGCAGCGGTCGCTTCCCGGGCCTGTTTGTCGATTTCCTTGTACAGGTGCGTGGCAAACGGTTCCAGCATGACGATGATGGTTTTGTCTTTTGCGGCCAGTGCCGCGTCCAGGGCATCAAGGTACTTTTCGACAGTCTTCATGGGGTGCTCCTTGGTGGGGATGTTTCGCCCCGGCAGAGGTTTCATTCGCCAGCCTCAGCGCTTCTTCTTTCCCTTGGCCTGGAGCATCTCGCCCAAGGTTCCCAACCCCTTCGACCCGTCACCGGCCTGAAGGCGCAATTCAGCCAGGGATGCTTCCTCCTCGTCGGCTGCCCGGGCGGCGCCGGCCAGGGCCAGTGAAATACGCCGGTTTGCCTTGTCAAAACTCTCAACTTTCACCTCGACGCTGTCACCCTCCTGCAGCGCCTCCCGGGGATGGTTGATGCGCTTGCCGGCACCAAGCCGGGAAATATGGATGAGGCCGTCCACGCCGTCAGCCAGGGTAATGAAGGCGCCAAAGGGGGCCAGCCGTGCCACGCTGCCCGAGTGGAATGATCCTTCCGGATACCGCTCCGCCACCTGCTCCCAGGGATCAGCCAGGGTATCCTTCAGACTCAAGGAGATTTTGTCCTTCTCCCGATCGATGGTTTTCACCACAACCTGCACCTGCTGACCCACCGCGAGCACATCCCGTACGTCTTTCACCCTGCTCCAGCCCAGTTCCGACAAGGGGATCAACCCCTCCAGGCCACCAAGATCCACAAAGGCGCCGAAGTCCCGCAGGGAGGTAACCGTACCACCGATGCGCATCCCCTCACTCAGGCCGGCCAGGGTCCGGGCTTTCAGTTGCTGTTGCTCCTCCTCTAGCAAAACACGGCGGGAAACAACAATATTGCGGCCCTTTTCGGAAAAATCGGTTATGCGGAAGGACAGACGGTTCCCCACGAAGGACTCGGGATTGTCCACCCGGCGCAGGGACATCTGGGAAAAGGGACAGAACGCACGGACCGATCCGGCCAGCTTCACCTCGTAACCACCCTTGATCTCCTTTTCCACCTGCCCTTCCACGGGAACACCCGCCTGCCAGGCCTGCTCCAACCGGGCCGTTCCCGACCCGCTGCCGCCGACCCTAGTGGTGAAGCGCATCTCGCCACGACTGGACGAAAGGAAATAAGCGGTGATTTCATCGCCCTCCTGCACGGTCACTGTCCCATCCTGATCAACGAATTCCTTCAGGTCGATTACCCCTTCGCCCTTGTGCCCCGTATCAATAAACAGACATTCACTGCTGATTTTCAGTATCCGCGCCGTCACTTTCTGGCCCGACTGCAGCATGCCGCTCTGCTCGCGCATGCTCTGTTCGAGCAGGTCGGCAAAGCTCTCCTCCTGGTCGATCAGATCCTGCTCGTCATCATGATCATGTGTCATGGCTTCTCTCTCCTATGAAAAATCGTTCCGGTCGGCAGACCCATGCCGGCTTCTCCTGGTGTGACTGTTAAAGAAGCGGCCGAAGAAACTTCTCAAAAATCAGCTGTTGTCTGGCGGTAAGCAGGTCATAATTCCCCTCGTTATCCAAGAGGAACATGGCTACCCCCGTCACCGTCCTGGGCAGATAACCAGTCCCCTCAACATTCTGGGCGATCCTGTCGCCTCCCTTTTCGACCAGCTTCCGCAAGGCCTGCGTATCCACGTACATTCAGCAAACTCCCGGCACAGAAAAAATCGGTCAGAGTTTTCCCGACAGGATGGCCTTGACCACTTCACTGGCCTCTTTGCCGTCATACTGTCCGGCAAACCGGGTAGTCAGCGCCTTCATGACCTTGCCCATACTGGCCTGCTGAACGGCGATATCCTCCTGGGCCAGCACGCCGCGAATGGCCTCCAGCAAAGTATCACCCGTCAACTGGGCCGGCAGATACTCCGTAAGGATGGCAATTTCCTGTCGGGCCTCGCCAAGGGCCTGGGTGGAGCCATCTCCCTGCTCAAGAGCCTTGACGTTCTCCCTGGCATTGTCGATAAACTTCTTAACGAAACGGATCACTGCCTGATCATCGGGTTCCTTGGCGTCCCGACAGGCATCGGCTATAAGCACGCCCAGAAGGCTTTTTCGTTTTTCATCCTTGTTCTTCAGCGCCTGCAGTCTCTCTGTACGAATCCTGTCAATCAGCATGATGTCACCCTTTACCGAAATTCCCCCTGCGGGGACCCTGTTCACCAACTACCGTTCACTGGGCATAATAGTACATCAGGCTGCTAAATTCCATGGCCTTTCACACCTTTGTGAATATTTCTTGCGCAATGCCTGCCTTGCAGACCTGGAGTGCCGCCCGCAATTCAGGGTTTTCTGGTCACGTAATGGACTCCTGGACGAATTTATGCTACACGTCGACAGGGACGTACCCTGCTACACCATCAAAGAAGAGGCGGAATATGGACCTGCTGGAAGTAAGTACTGCCCTTGCTGCTGATCTGCGCCTGCTTCGGTTTTCAGCACCGGTTGCCTACGTGTACAACCCCCTCGACTACGCTCGGGAACCCCATGAACGCTACCTCGCCCGGGTCGCGGGCGGCGGTCGGGAGGCGGTTTTTGTCGGCATGAACCCCGGACCATGGGGCATGGCCCAGACCGGCGTCCCCTTCGGCGAAATCGGCATGGTAAGGGATTGGCTGGATATTGTCGGACAGGTGGATACACCACAGCACGTACATCCGAAAAAGCTGGTGGAGGGCTTCCGCTGCCGGCGCAGCGAAGTGAGCGGCCGTCGCCTCTGGGGGCTGTTCCAGGAACTGTGCGGCACGCCGAAAATGTTTTTCCGGCGCTTCCTGGTCATCAATTACTGCCCGTTGCTGTTTCTTGACGCCGAGGGGAGGAACATTACCCCCGACAAACTGAAGAGCGGCGAACGGAAACCCCTGCAGGAAGTCTGCGACCGGGCATTGCTCAGACAGATCGAACATATCCGGCCGGCCTGGGTCATTGGCGTCGGTAATTTTGCCCGGGAGCGGGCTGCAGAGGTACTGCAGGATACCGGCATATCCGTGGGGAAAATACTCCACCCGAGCCCCGCCAGCCCCGCCGCCAACCGCGACTGGAAGCAAACGGTCCTGGGCCAGCTCCGGG